>CAZSXH010000007.1:0-19406 GCA_964611015.1 uncultured Muribaculaceae bacterium | reverse complement strand
GAATGTGATAAGCCAACAGTAGTAAAGATTCTAATGGGAACTGTTCCAAAATTAGAAAAACAAATTGGAGTAAAACTTAATTATCAACCTTTTATAGTTGAAAAGATCATGGCATTTATCGTTGAAATGACTGATGAGTATAAAAGAGTTTATGAAGTTGCAAGTAGGTATCCTGATATTTGTTTGACAATTGTTGCTAATGCGTTTACTTTTGCCTTATATGATAATCAAAAGATAGTAACAATAAAACATTTTTATAAAGCAATTTGTAATGCTAAAAACATATATGAAGATGTTAAAGTAAAAGAGATTGAAAGATTTAAAGAAGTATTCAGTGAACTTATTACAGCTGAAGGTGTTAATCTAGATGATATTAATTAAAAAGAGGATTTATTAAATTCTCTTTTTTGTTTTTGCTATTAATATTAGTCTTTGCTATAATGTATTTGGTGATACTCATGAAAGTACTTAGTATAAGAGAGCCATTCGCAAGTTTAATAAAAGATGGTATTAAAACAGTTGAAACAAGGAGTTTTAAAACCAATTACCGTGGAGAACTCTATATTCACGCTAGTTTAAATAAATGGAAAAACGATGAGAGAAATCTATATGGTGAATTATCATCAGAAATAATGCCAGGGTATATACTTTGTAAATGCAAATTAGTTGATTGTGTATATATGACTAAAGAATATGTAAATGAAATGAAGGTAAATAATCCTATTGAGTATAAGTGCGGGTTATACGAAGAAGGCAGATACGCTTGGATTTTAGATGATGTTGAAGTAATTGATCCAATAAAAGCAAATGGTCAACTTGGTATTTGGAACTATTATGAAATGAATGAAGTAATGGAAATAATGGATGATGTTGATTATGGCTGGGTAGATAAAAATAAAAACAAGCATCCTGAAGTTGATGATTTATTTGAAAATAATTATTGTTTACAAAGTCCTAAAGAACTTCTTAAAAGTAAATTAGGTGTTTGTTGGGACCAAGTAGAACTTGAAAGATATTTCTTTAAAAGTAGAGATATCAAAACCTATTTTATTTGCTATTATGACAATGAAGGTTGTCCAAGTCATACTTTTTTGGTACTAAAAGAAAAGGATAATTATTATTGGTTTGAACATTCTTGGTATAACTACAAAGGAATTCATAAGTATAATACATTGGAAGAACTACTTTTTGATGTTAGAAAAAAATTTATTATTGATAATAATTTAGAAGATGAAGACTTGGATAACTTAGGATTAAGAGAGTACTCTAAGCCTAAATATAATTTATCTTCTAAAGATTTTTTTGTTCACTGTGAAAAAAAGGATCCAATCATTTTAGATTAGATTCTTTTTTATATCCTATATCATAATTTGCAGGTCCTTCAATTGATTTGCCATCGATATCAAAGCGTGATCCATGGCAAGGACAATCCCAAGTTTTTTCTACTTCATTAAAAATTAATCCACATTTCATGTGAGGACATTTATTATGTACAATGTGTTTAATACCATTGCTGTCTGTAAATATTCCTAAATCATCTGTAAACTCTACATTTTCTTTATACCATGATTTATTTTTGTTTACTTTAGACCCTACAAAAGATTTTACAGTGCTTGTAAGAGTAACAGGAAAACTAATAAAGCTATTTTTATTTATACCTCTTTTAGGATCAAATATACTTTGATATTTATTTTTCTTTTCTAAGATTAAGTATTTAATAATTTCACCAGCGATACTTCCATTGGTCATGCCCCAAGTGTTATAACCTGTTGCTAAATATAAATTGTGTTCTATTTCTCCGATTAAAGGCATTTTATCACTGGTTATAATATCTTTATTTGACCAAACATAATCAGGTTTAACATTTGCTTTGTTTATAACTTCACAAAAGTTTTTATTATCGTCATTATTAAATGCTAAATTATGAGAATTACTTAAAAATAACTTATAAATGTCTTTATCTTTATAAAACCTTGTTGATATAGTAGGTATTTTAGATGTAATAGAACTATATTTATAATCTTTATTAACTTTAAAAGCTATCACATATGACTTTTCTAGATGAGTTTTAAAAGGAAAAAAATAAGGAATTAAAAAGTAAGGGTAGTGTAGTGCTAAGATGACTTTGTTTGCTTTAATAATAGCACTCTCGCTTTTGCAAATAAATTTATCATTTTCTTTTCTTATATCAATTATTTTGGTGTTTTCATAAATATTTATATTGTTTTCTTTACATACTCTTTTTAAACCACATAAGTATTTTAAAGGATGAAAGACTCCAGTATCACTTACTGATATACCATATTTAAATGAAGTCTTATCTGGAAGATTATAAACTTCTTTTACTTTTATATTGAATCTTTCTAATAACTCTTTTTCCTCTTTTATTTTATCAATATCTTCTTCTTTGTTGGTGTAAACAAAAGATTCTGTTTTTTCAAAATTACAATCGATATTATATTTCTTAATTCTTTCAGATACTATTTTTATTGCATCCGTTTGTGATTCATAATAAAGCTTTGATGTATCAAAGCTATAAGTGTCTTTTAAATCGGTATATATAGTTTCTTGCAAGAAAGTTAGTTTTCCTGTAGTTCTTGCAGTTACACCATGGCCTACTTCATTTTTTTCTACTAAAGCTACTTTTAAATTGGTGTTTATTAAGCTTACTGCTGCACTTAATCCAGTGATGCCTCCACCTATTATTAAGACGTCTACATCAATATTTTTATCAAGCTTGGGTTCTGCACTTTCTTTATTCTTATCAAGCCATATACTATAGTTTTTCATATAATCACCATAATTAGTATTTACAAAAGTGGTTTTTTTAAAATAAAAACTATCTAGTTTTCTAGACAGTTATATTATTTTTCTTAATAATCATTTCGGGTTTACCCATATTTACTTCTTGTGAAACATTTATTTTTAAATCATCTATAAAGTTTTGGATTTCTTTCTTTATTTTTTTAACATCTACATCTTCATTAGTACAATATTCAACTTCTAAAAAGCATCCTAGTTCTTTAACTGTTTCAAAAACAATTTCATAATCTTTATATTTATAAGTTCTTTTGCTATTGTGAATTGCAAGCAATTCTTTAAGCCCTAAATGATCAAATATTTTATTTAACATAAACATATCACTTACTTCAGTTTCAAATTCATCAGAATATAGCCATTTACCATCATCATCAAAATTATCAACTTTATAAGTTATGGAGTTTTTTCCATTCTTACTTCTAAGCCTTAAGCATTCATCAATTTCCAATTTTTTGTTTGGCTTTAAATTGCCTCTCAAAGGATCATAAAAATATATATCGGTTGTTTCCATAGTTCCTATATAGTCAAATTTTTCTAATTTTTCAATTACTTCTTCTGGCTTTGAATAAACTTCTACTAAAACTTCAATTTCTTTCATAGTCATTTCCCATTTCTAATTATATCTTATCAATTTTTTTAAAGTGGATTGCTACACATCCATATTTTTTTACTTCATCATTTGTATAATATGGGGTGTCATCTACAACAGCTTGAGGACTATCATATCTGTTTTTAAAATCTTTTTCAAAAGTAGCAGAATACATTTCAAGTAAGGTTTTATAATACTTTAAATCAGTTACTAATACTTTAATTGTTTCATTTTCTAATGGCCTTTTATAAAAGGTAATTGTATCACCAACTTGAATTTGTTTTCGCTTTTCATCATTTAATCTATACTCAATATCTTTAATATCATTTGCAATCATATCAAAGGGACCTTCATTTAATCTCATATCATGATTTTTCATAAATAACTACTCCTTACGACAATTATACCATTAATTTAATATTTCTTCTAACAATATATTATTAGCTAAGTTGTTGTAAAAGCATCTGATAAATATTATAATCTTTGCAAAGAAAAAGCCCGTAATATTTTACGAACCTATACTTATACACGCACAAGACGCGCGTAAATTTCAAAATGGGGCGAAATAAGGGGATCGAACCCTTGCATACCGGAGCCACAATCCGGCGTGTTAACCACTTCACCAATTCCGCCATGACTGTTAATAGAATATCAAAAAAACTGATAAAAAGCAATACCTTATTCACTTAAAATGTGGTATGATAATATTAGAATGAAATGGATGGTTTAATGAAAAAAGAAAGAATATATACAGTAGTAGGTTTTGTAGTTAATATATTAATTACTATAATTAAAATATTTAGTGGTATTGTTTTTTCATCGTATACATTAATGGTTGGTGGCTATTATACACTTACTGATATAGCTCATGAGTTCATTGCTTATAGTGGATCTTTAGCAAGAGGAAGAAGAGCAAGTAAAAAAGAACCATTTGGTTATGGTTTTATTGAATCTTTATCAATATGCTTATTTGGAGCAGTTTTAATTGCAATCGCTGTATACGTTCTTATTAAATCATGTTATCTTAATTATACTGCAACTGATATTAGACTAATATTTATAGTAGGATTCTTATTTGTTTTTAAATTCTTGAGTGCTAATATTATTTTTGCATATGCTAAGAGTATTCAAAGCCAAATGCTAATGGAATCAGCTATAAGTTCTTATAAAGATTCTTTAACATCAATAGGTATCTTTTTATTAATATTTATTAGTTTTAAATATCCACTAGTTGATCAAATTGGTTCCATTTTTATGGGAATATTAATTATGTTAAAAGGCATAAAAATAATTATAGATAACATAATACTTATAAAGGGACAAAATGATAATGTTAAGACTATAAATAATAAATTAAAAAAAATAGTTGCAACTGATGGAAAAATAATGTATTCTAACAGTAATCTAATTAATGTTTTAGATTTTTATAAAGTTGATATTGAAATTTTAGTAGATGATGAAATATCTATTTATGATTTACTTAAATGGCAAAGAAAGATTAAAAGAATAATAAAAAAAGAAAAATTAAATATAAAGTTTATAGAATTTACTGTTTATAAAAAATAAACTTTAAGGAGGTTTTGGATATGGAAGATTTAAAAAATGGACTAATGGAGTTTGTTGATAGTACTCCGAATGCTTATTATTGTGTTGATAACATTAAAAAAACATTAATAGCTGCAGGATTTACTCAGCTATATGAAGAAGAAGCGTGGGAAGACCTTGAAGAAGGTAAGAACTATTTTGTTATTAGATCTGATTCATCATTAATAGCTTTTACAATGTGTGGGGAACTATTAAATCCAGGTTTTAATATAGTAGCAACTCATACTGATTCACCAAGTTTTCAAATAAAACCAAATCCTGATATGTCTGTTAGTAATTATTCAAAATTAAATATTAGTGGCTATGGTGGTATGATTAATCAAACGTGGCTTGATCGTCCACTTTCTATTGCAGGAAGAGTAATAACTAAAGATGCAAACTGGAGAATATTTAGAAGTGAACTAGTCAATATTGATCAAGATTTACTTGTGATTCCAAGTCAAGCAATTCATATTAATAGAAGCGTAAATGACGGACAAAAACTTAATATCCAAGAAGATATGTTACCGTTAGTATCCCTTTCACCTGATAAAAAACTTGAAGATATTTTAAGAAACTATGTAAGTGGAGAGATTTGTGATTATGATTTATACCTTTATAATAGAGATAAAGCTAAAACAGTTGGATTAGATAGTGAGCTTATACTTGCTCCAAGATTAGATGACTTAGCTTGTGTTTATGCGGCTTTACAAGGATTTTTAAATTCAGAAAACGAACAATCAATTAATGTCTTTTGTGCATTTAATAATGAAGAAATTGGAAGCTTAACTATGCAAGGAGCAGACTCAAACTTCCTTTTAGAAGTATTAAGCAAAATTGCTCATTATGCCCATTTTGATATTTATACTGCGATTAATGGTAGTTTTGTTATAAGTGCTGATAACGCTCATGCTGTTCACCCAAATGCAGCAGGGAAGAGTGATCCTACTAATAAAGTTCTTTTAAATAGAGGAATAGCTATCAAACATCATACAAGCTATACAACAGATGCATTAAGTTCTGCTTTGTTTAAAGATATATGTAAAAAGGCATCTATACCATATCAAGATTTTGCTTGTAGATCAGATATGCTTAGTGGTTCAACACTTGGAAAGATTAGTCAAAGACAAGTAAGTGCCTTATCAGTAGATATCGGAATTCCGCAACTTGCAATGCATTCCGCTAATGAAACTATTGGAGCAGAAGATATTGAATATGCGTATAGATCAATGCAAGAATTTTACTCTACAAAATTAGTTAGGGATAAAGGAGAGGCTTCATTAGTAAGACTTAAACATTAGTTAAAATTAACACGATTAGCACTCAAACTTGACGAGTGCTATTTTTGGTGGTATAATTAATTTGTTGATAGGGAAGAATATCAATATTAAACATTTTCAAAATGACATAAATATTTGAAAATAAGAAAGGAAGATGATGATTTATGTTACCTAGTAGAATGTTTTTTGATGATATGTTAAATGATTTAACAACTGAAAGTATGATGAAATGCGATATCTATGAAAAAGATGATAAAGTATTTATTGAACTTGATGTTCCTGGATACAAAAAGGAAGATATTAAAGTTGAATGTAATAAAGGAAATATTGTAATAAAAGCAGAAAAAACAAAAGAAACAGATGAAAGTAGAAAATATATTCATCGTGAAAGAAAAATGTATAGTAAAATGGAAAGAAGCTTCCATTTAGAAGATATTGATGAAGAAACAATAGAAGCGGAATTTAAAGATGGTATATTAAGATTAATCATTGAAAAAATTGATGAAGATCGTAATAAAAAAGTAATCGAAGTTAAATAGGAATATATATATATTCCTTTTTTTCTTGAATTAATTTATAATGTAAGTGGTGGTTTTATGGATGAACTTAAAAAGTTTGGTAACAATATACTTATCAATGATTATGAAATAAATGTTTTAAATAAATGTAATATAGATGTAAGTAAATGCAAGACGATTGCAGAAGTATTACTATTAATTGATAGGTACTTAGATGATGCTGATTTAGAAGATGAAGAATATGATGAAATAGATTATGTAGCTAATAATTTATCAGAACGTAATTATTATATGGGGAACAAATGACAAGACTTAATGGATATATAGATTTAGAAAAGCTTTTAAACATACCACCATGTGAAGACGAGTTTGAAGTTTTATCTGGATGTGCTGAAAGAGTAAATTTATCAAATAATGCAGTTGTTAAGAGAGTAAGAAATAATCAAATTTTATTTTGGTTTTATTATAATGGTGAAAAATATTATTTTAAATATGATTTTTTGACAAATCCTCTTACAGAACTAATTGTGGAAGAATTAGCACATGACTATGGTATTCCTTGCATAAGCTATGATCTAGCAAGTGTCGGTAATCGGAAAGGAGTTATTTCTAAAAATTATAAAGTAAAGGGTGCAAAATATATTAGTGGAAAAAAGATTTTAGAAGATTTTTATTTACAGGAAAATCCTAACCCCAAAGACATTATAGAATCCGAAATGGAAGGCGATTATGCTAAAGCTTATCCTAAACGAGTAAAAGTTTATATGAATACGCTTCAAGGAATATGGGTAGCATTAGAATATCGTTATAAAGATAACGATGATATGCAAATTATCGTTTCGAATTTAATGAGAAAAATTGTTGATTTATTTATCTTTGATACTTTGACCGGCCAAGTAGATAGACACTGTACTAATTGGGAGATTGTAGAGTATAGCAATGGCGTGGTGGATTTACAACCGATTTACGATAATGCAAGAGCTGTGATGGTACATCCTCCTGATGGAGCAGGTTCTCTCACAGTAGATAGATATGATGTCAGCTTAAAGACGTATTTGAGTGACTTTTTCGCAACGAGTAGTAATGAATTTATAAATGCTTTTTTAGATAAAATTTGGATAATTAATGATGACAATATTCTAAGTGCATTAAAACGTGTTGAAGAAAAAACGGGAGTAGTTATTTCAGATAGTGAAAAAGAACTTTGGCAAAAAAGATTTAAAGTGTATCGAGAATTTTTTGAAAGTTATCTGGGTTTAGGTAGTAAAAGAGGATAAAAGTACATAGTAAAAACTATGTATTTTTGTTATAATGAAATAGAGGTAAAGATAATGAATGAAGAAGTAATAAAAAGTGTTAGTAAAAAGATAAATATAAAAGAAAATCAAATAAAAGCTGTTATAAATATGCTTGGTGAAGGAGCAACAATTCCTTTTATGGCAAGATATCGAAAAGAAGTAACAGGTAATTTAAATGAAGATGAACTTAGATTAATCGAAACAGAATATACATATCAAGAAAATTTGAAAAATCGTAAGGAAGATGTTAAAAGATTAATTGATGAAAAGGGAATGCTTACAGAAGAATTAATAAGAGCAATAGATGAGGCAACTAAGCTTAGTGAAGTAGAAGACATTTATACACCATTTAAAGAAAAAAGAAAGACTAAGGGAACGGAAGCAATAAAATTAGGACTTGAGCCTTTAGCTAAGATAATAATGAGTTTTCCCAACAAAACAAGAGAAGAAATTGCTAAGTCTTTTTTAACTGATAAAGTTAAAACTGTTGATGAAGCAATTGAAAATGCTGGATATATTATTGCTGATTGGATTAGTGACAAACCAAAATATCGTAAATATTTAAGAAATTATTATTACTATAATGGAGTTGTAAAAGGCAAAGTAAAAAAAGGAGCAGAAGATCCAAATAAAGTTTATGAGATATATTATGATTTTGAACAAAAGATAACTCATATGAAACCTCATCAAACTTTGGCTATAGCAAGAGCTGATAAAGAAAAAATAGTAACATATTCATTAAGTGTAAAAAGTGATGCTGTAATTGAATACTTAGAAAAAGAAGTAATTGGTGAAAAGACAAGCCCTCTTGTTAGTGATATAAAATTATTCATTGAAGATGCTTGGAAGCGTTTAATGGAACCTTCTTTAGAAAGAGATATTAAAGCTGAACTATATGATAAAGCAAGTGATTTTGGAATAGAAGAGTTTGGTAATAACCTAGAAAATTTATTGCTTACACCTCCAATTAAAGGTAGTGTTGTAATGGGATTTGACCCTGCTTTTCGTACTGGTTGCAAACTTGCAGTATTATCACCAAATGGAGATGTTTTAGAAATTGGGGTAATATATCCTCATGAGCCAAAAAAAGAAACAGATATGGCTGAAAAGATTATGCTTGCTTTAATAGGAAAGCACAATGTTAAAATTGTTGCTATCGGAAATGGAACAGCATCTAGAGAAAGTGAATCGTTTGTAGCAAACTTAATTAAAAAATATAATTTAGATATTAAATATGTAATTGTAAGCGAAGCAGGAGCTAGTGTATATTCTGCTAGTCCTCTTGCAAAGCGCGAGTTTCCTGATTACTCAGTTGAACAAAGAAGTGCAGTAAGTATAGGAAGAAGACTTCAAGATGCTTTATCGGAGCTTGTTAAAATAGATCCTAAGTCAATTGGAGTAGGACTTTATCAACATGATTTAAAACAAAAAGAACTTAATGATGAACTTGGGTTTGTTGTTAGCAAAGTAGTTAACGAAGTTGGAGTTAATTTAAATAATGCTTCCGAAAGTATTTTAAATTATGTATCAGGTTTAAACAAAAAAGTAATTACGAAAATTTTAGAATTTAGGCATAAAAATGGTTCTTTTAAATCAAGAGAAGAATTAAAAAAAGTTTCAGGTGTTGATGAACATGTATTTGAACAATCCGCAGGATTTTTAAGAATCTTCGGAGGTAATCCTTTAGATAAAACTAATATTCACCCAGAAGATTATGAATTAGTAAGTAAAATTTTAAATGATTATAATATTGATGTTAGTTTAGTGGGAACAGAAGAAATATCAAGTAAAATAAATGACATTAAAGAAAAAGATATAATTAGTAACTATAGCATTTCTATCGATAAATGGGAAATGTTAAGAAATAACTTAGTAAATGGTGTAATTGATCCTCGTGATGAAATAAAGCAAATGGCTCTTCGTAGTGATGTTTTAACTATTGATGATTTAGAACTTGGTATGGCTTTAGAAGGCACTGTAAGAAATGTTACTGCTTTTGGAGCATTCATTGATATTGGACTTCATGATGATGGTCTAGTTCATATATCAAAGATGAGTAAGGAGTTTGTAAAACATCCTAGTGAATTATTAAAAGTTGGAGATATAATTGAAGTTTTTGTCTGTGGCATTGATAAAGAAAAAGAAAGAGTAAGTCTATCTTTAATTGAGGAGTAGTATGAAGACAATAGTTAGTTTAATTAAAGTATTTCTTATATTTTTTGTTATTGGTTCATTATTCTTTTTGCTTATAAATAAAACTTTTATTTATGAAGTATATAAAACAGAAGAAATGAATTCGGGAGGTATTCCTATAAAAAGATTCATGTATTTAAATGATGAATCAGAAGGCAAGGCAACATTTTATACTCCTTATAATATTAGTACACTTGAGCAAACTAAGAAAAGCTATTTAGAAAAGCTAGAAAGTTGTTATGGCAAATATTACTATGATAAAGATAATAATATCACGATTATTAATTATAATATAAACGATGATAAATACTTGCGTAGCGTAAGTATAGAATATGTAAAAGATAATTATTGTAGTACTAATTATACTTTAAGTGATATGTGGGTATATGAGTTTAACAATTTAAGCGAATATCTATCTGGAGATATTACTGAAAAAGCTATAATAGATATTATTAAAACGATTTATAAAAGTAAGAAGCAAGAAAATCCAATAATTAAAGATTATGAAAGTAAAGTAAGTCTAAGCGCAACTTGCAGTACTGATGGTGTTAAGTATAATTTAATTTTTCAAGATTTTGGCGAAAATGAACTTTTAGTAAAAAAAGTTAGTGGTGATACCATTCAATTTGCAGTTTATGAAATAAATGGTATAATAGATTATCTTAATGGCTTAGAAAAAACAAGCTAAAGTGTTATTTGTCATTTAAAATGAGAGTGGACAAGGCTTTTGCAATATGTATCGCTCTTATTTGTGAATACATTATAGTAGAGGTTAGGAGGTTAATTATGAATAGAGATGATTTTCCAATGTTAAAGCAAGACATTATTTATTTTGATAATGGTGCTACAACATTAAAACGCCAAGCAGTTATTGATAAAATGACTGAGTATTATGAAAAGTATAGTGCAAATGCTCATCGTGGAGATTATGATATATCATATCGTGTTGATATGGAATATGAAAATGCTCGCGAAAACGTGGCTAAATTTATAAATGCTAAAAGTAAAGAAGAGGTAGTCTTTACAAGTGGAACTACAGAATCATTAAATATGATAGTAAATGGTTTTTTTGCTAATTTAATTGAACCTGGTGATGAAATACTACTTACTACTAGTGAACACGCTTCTAATGTAATGCCTTGGTTTAGACTTGCTAGAGATTATGGATGTACTGTGAATTTTATTCCACTTGATGATGCTTTGCATGTGACAATAGATAACGTAAAAAAGAGTATTACTCCAAAAACTAAAGTTATTTCACTTGCTTATATTACTAATGTTATTGGTGATGTAAGACCCATAAAAGAAATTGCTAAAATTGCTCATGAAAATAATATATTTTTAGTAGTAGATGGTGCTCAAAGTGTACCACATTTAAAAACGGATGTTCAAGAATTAGATGTTGATTTCTTAGCATTTTCTGGTCATAAAATGCTCGGACCTACAGGAGTAGGAGTTTTGTATGGTAAAAAAGAATTGCTTGAAAGCTTAGAACCTATTAATTTAGGTGGGGAATGAATGAATCTTTTGATAATGTTGAAAGTATTTATTTAAAAGAACTACCTACAAGATTAGAAGCAGGAACTCCTAATATATCTGGTGTTATTGGCTTAGGTGAAGCTATTTCTTATTTAGAAAAAATAGGAATGGATAAAATTCATGAAAGAGAATTGGCTTTAAGAAATTATCTTATTGATGAAATGGTAAAAATACCTCATATTGATATTATTAATTTAGAAGCTGATAGTGGAATTGTTGCTTTTAATGTTGAAAACATTTTTAGTCAAGATGTAGCTTATTATTTAAATAAATATAATATTTGTGTAAGAGCTGGAGATCATTGTGCTAAGATTTTAAAAAATGCAACTGGAGTAAAGAACACTTTAAGAGTAAGTTTATATTTCTATAATACTGAGTCAGAAATTGATGAACTTATTGAACTTTTAAAAGATAAGAAAAAAATAGAAGAAGAAATGATTTAAGAATTCTTAATTGAATTCTTTTTCTATACAAATAAAAATATTTATGATATATTATTGTTATAGACGTAGATAAAGGATAAGTAATTATATTTATTTTAAAAGAGAGTTCTTGGCTGGTGGAAAAGAATAAATAGTATAATGAAATCTACCTTTGGAGTTAAGTTTAATAGACTTCGGATAAAATCCGTTATCATAATGAGTTAAATAAAGGATGGTACCGTGCAAATTGCACTCCTAGAGTATCATTCTTTTTATTTTATGGAGACTTATTTAAAATATATCAAAGAAAATAATTTAGAAAGAAGGATGAAGAATGATTGATATTAAATTAATAAGAGAAAATAGTGATTTAGTAAAGGAAAATATTAAGAAAAAGTTCCAAGATGAAAAATTAGGATTAGTTGATGAAGTATATGAATATGACAAGACTTATCGCGAATACAAAGCTGAAGGAGATGAACTAAGAGCCAAAAGAAACGAACTTAGTGCATCAATTGGTGCTTTAATGCGTGAAGGCAAAAAAGATGATGCGGAAAAAGTAAAAGCTGAAGTAAATAAAATAGCAGATAGAATTGCAGAACTTGAAGTAAGCGAAGAAAATTTAGAAAAAGAAATAAAGTCTAGAATGTTAGTAATACCTAATATTATTGATGAAAGTGTTCCAATTGGTAAGGATGATACAGAAAATGTTGAAGTTGAAAAATTTGGAGAACCAAAAGTTCCTGATTATGAAATACCTTACCATGCTGATATAATTGAAAAATTAAATGGTATGGATAAAGCAGCAGCAGGAAGAACTAGTGGAGAAGGGTTCTATTATTTACTTGGAGATATAGCTCGTCTTCATGAAGCGATGATTGCTTATGCTAGAGATTTTATGATTGATAAAGGATTTACTTATGCAGTTCCACCTTTTATGATTCATAGTGATGTCGTAACTGGAGTTATGTCATTTCCTGAAATGCAAGCAATGATGTATAAAATTGAAGGTGAAGATTTATACTTAATTGGTACATCAGAACATTCAATGATTGGAAAATTTAAAGATCAAATTATTAAAAAGGAAGAATTACCTATTAATATGACTTCTTATTCTCCTTGCTTTAGAAAAGAAGGAGGATCTCATGGTCTTGAAGAAAGAGGTTTATACCGTGTTCATCAATTTGAAAAGCAAGAAATGATTGTTATTTGTGAACCAGAAGAGTCAATGGATTGGTATAATAAAATGTGGAAATATACTGTAGATGTATTTAGATCTATGGATATTCCTGTAAGACAACTTGAATGTTGTAGTGGGGACTTAGCAGATTTAAAAGTTAAATCTTGTGATATTGAAGCTTGGAGTCCTCGTCAAAAGAAATACTTTGAAGTTGGATCATGCTCTAATTTAGGTGATGCTCAAGCAAGACGTCTTGGAATTAGATGCAAAGGGGAAAAAGGTAACTATTATCTACATACTTTAAATAATACAGTAGTTGCAACTCCTAGAGGTTTAATTGCTTTACTTGAAAATAATTATAATGAAGATGGAAGCATAAATATTCCAAAAGTATTACAACCATATATGGGAGGACTTGAAAAAATAGTTCCAAAGAATTAAAATAAGAGTATAGATTTATTCTATATTCTTTTTTAGGGGGCAATAATGATTCCAATAAGTTTAATCTTACTTTCTTTTATTAGTAATTATGGTCTTTTTAAAACATTACAGTTTTTCTTTGATAAAAATCTTGAAGGAAGAATAAAAGACATTTGTGATAGGTATGGAGTTCCTATAGAATTTTTTCATGTTCATTTAGAGGAGTTTGTTAAGGATACGGAAAAGCTTTATTCTGCTAAGCCAAATTATTTGCCTTTTGTGGGAGTTTGCTCTCAGATTAATCGTTTTAAAGACTTTAAAATGTATTTAAAAGTTGTTGATAAATCTTATGAAGACGGATTGATGACTTTTTCTGATGAATATTTTATTGGCTTTTTTCAAGATGATACTCCAGTAACGATATTCTTTGAATATGATGGAAGACATTTTTTTATAAAAGATGAAACGGCTTCATATTTTTTGGGACTTTCAGATGAGCAACAATTAAATAGTCTTCTATATCTTTTATATTTATATGGATGCGGCGAAAGAGAAGGTCTTATTTATTCATATAATCTTAATGATTTATATACTAAGGATTTTGCTGATCTTTTAAATGGCATTACTTTTGTAGGATCGAAGGAAAGAAAAAGAGAAATAGGATAAATGTCAACGGTGGCATTTATCCTTATTTTTTATTTACGGCTTGTAAATTTGTGATATAATTAAATAGGATAGAGAAGTGTATAACTTATATGTGACTATTCAAAAATGCTGAAAGGAAAGAGGTATATTATGGGATTTATTAAAGCATTTACTGGTTCTCTTAGCAGTACATTTGCTGATCAATGGAAAGACTATTTAACTCCTAGAGTTGGCTTACCAGCATCAGTTGGTGTTTCTCAAGCAGTACCAAACGGCACTAATAATGGATTAGGCCAAAACACAAATGGATCTGAAAATATCATAACTAATGGTAGTAAAATTTTAGTGCCAGAAGGAATGGGACTTGTTACGATTCAAGATGGAGCAATAACAGGCTTTATTGCAGAGCCAGGAGGATTTATTTATACAAGTGATGATCCAAATTCACGTTCACTTTTTGCTGGAGATGGAATTTTTGCATCAACTCTTGGACAAACTTGGGAAAGGGTTAAATTTGGTGGTGTTCCTGCTACTCAACAATTAGCATTCTATGTTAATTTAAAAGAAATAACTGGAAATAAATTTGGAACAAAAGAACCAGTTTATTGGAATGACTCTTATTTAGAAATGAAAGCCGCTGGTATGGCTCGTGGAGAATATTCATTAAAGATTAGTGATCCTCTACTATTTATTAAAAATTTTGTTCCACAAAGATTCTTACAACCAGGAGCTCCAAACTTTGACTTTGCTGACTTTGATAATGAAGCCGGTAATAAATTATTTGAAGAATTTACTACTTGTTTATCTAGTTCAATTTCGAAACTATCAGTTTCTGCAAAAGAAGAATCTGTAGATACTATGGATTATATCCAAGGAAATCAAGCAAAATTTGCTCTTGCAATGAATGGTGAAGTAGAAAACACTTATCATTGGGCAACTGATAGAGGAATTGAAGTTCATAATGTTAGTATTGTAATTACTTATGATGAAAAGACTCAAGAAGTCCTTGATGAAATTAGAAAAGACGACCAAGAAATAAGAAGAGCTAAACGTATGGGTCAAGCATATGGCGATAATATGGCTGGTATGATGGCTGCTGCAAGTAGTGATGCTTTAAAATCAGCTGCTTCTAATGAAAACGGCGCAATGATGGGTCTTATGGGAATGAATCTTGCATCAATGCAAGCTAATAATATGATGGGAACTGCAACAGAAATGCAAGCTGCACAAGTTGCACCAGAACAATCAGTTTCTCAAGCTGCACCAGCAGAAGATCCATATGCAAAATTAACAGAAATGAAAAAACTTTTAGATGCTGGAGTAATAACTCAAGCAGATTTTGATGCTGTTAAAAACAAGCTTTTAGGTTTATAGTTTATGCCAGGTGAAGGAACAACACCTTTAACAAATGATAAAAATGTAAGAATTGTTCAAACTGATATTGACTCTAAAGATGGACAAAATAAATGTCCAAAGTGTGGAGCAACAGATATTTCTCTAAATTTAAAAAATGGTAAGTTAAGATGTAATTATTGTCGTACAGAATTTGAACCCGAAAAAGTATCAAACTTAGAAACAGATATTGATAACTTAGAAGGTCAAGTAATTGGCTCTGGTGCTCAAAATATAATTGCAGATGCAAGTGATGTCGTAACTTTTAAATGTACTAGCTGCGGGGCAGAAGTCGTAGTTGATACTGCCTCTGCCAGTCAAGCTAGATGTCACTGGTGTCGTAATATTCTTTCTGTAAACGAGCAAATACCAAATGGTGCCATTCCAGATGTAATTTTGCCATTTAATTTTCCTAAAGATGTAGCTAAGAGCAAAATAGAAGAGTTTGTTAATAAAAGAAGATTTTATGCTAATACAAACTTTAAAAAAGAATTTACTACTGAAAATATTATGGGAGTATATTTTCCTTATATGGTAGTGGATATTAATGCTCATGCTCGTTTAGTGGGACAAGGTGAACATAAAGTGCGCCAGTATACAGTAAAAAATGGTAACTCATATGATACATATTATGATGCTGATTTATATGATGTAGAAAGAGATTATGATGTTGTAATTAATGGTCTTACTGTTGAGTCCAACTCTAATAGGTTAGATGATGTTTCAGAAAATAACACTAATAATATAATTAATGCAATTATGCCTTTCGATATTGAAAATTGCGTTAAATATAATGCCAATTATTTGAAAGGCTATACATCTGAAAGACGAGATACAAATGTTGCTGACTTACAAGAATTAGTTGATGCCCAAGCAAGAGATGTGGCAAAATATGCCGCTAATCAAAGTTTGGAATTATACGATCGTGGTGTTGCTTGGAGTTCTGCAGATTATGAAATTATCGGAGAGCAATGGAAGGCTGCATACTTACCGGTATGGTTATATAGTTATCAAGAAGTTAAAGGTAATAAAAAAGTTTTACACTATGTTGCAGTTAATGCAAGAACAAAGGAAACTATTGGTAGTGTCCCAGTTAATATGCCTAAATTAGTATTAATGTCAATTTTATTTGAATTTGTAGGTCTAATTGCTATGCTATCACTCGATTTTGATTATGATTGGTTATTTTTAGCACTTGGTTTCATATACTTTTTTATTACATATAGTAAATATCGTAATAAAGATGCTAGACATTTTTATGAAAAAGAAACCAAGACTGATGTTACAAATTTAAAAAAGAAAGATCAATATATTAAAAAACGTACGGGATTATCAAATTCACGTATTATCGGTGCTAATAATACAACTATTGGTGCAAATTATGTAAAAAGAGATTTATTAAATAAATTAAAAAAAGGAGAAGATGTTAAATGATATGTCCAAAATGTGGTCATGAAAGTATTAATGGATCAAAATTTTGTGTAAAGTGTGGTTATAATTTTCAAGAACAACCAGCAACAGTAAATATTGATCCACAACCAGTGGAAATTCAACCTATGAATAATGGTGGAGTAGCTCCATCAATGCCTAATATGAATATGGGAGCAAATGCTATGCCTAATGGAGAATCTGTAGCTAAAACTGCAGCACCAAATAATAGTGCAAGCGTTTCATTTATGGCTTATTTTTATATGATTATAGCAGTAATTCTAAAACCATTTACTGCCTTTAAAGAAGAGTCAGAAAAACTAAAAGATTTTAAAAATAGTGCTATAATAGCAGGAATTGTTACAGTTGTATGTACTTTAATTTCTGTTATTAAAACAGTATGGAGTGTAGTTAGAGTTCAAACTTATAATGATGATTTTAAACTAGTTAAAGTATGGGCTTGGGATAATTTGAAGAATGTTAATTTCTTAAAAGTTGTTGGAAAGTACTTACTTGTTTATGTTGGAATTATGTTAGCTATTGCTTGTGTATATTACGTAGCAGGATTAATTGTTAAAAAGCAACCTAACTTTGCTAAATTCTTAGGAATTTGCGCTTTAGGTGTAGTACCAGCTTATTTAGGTATGATTGTTTTATCACCAATTGTTAGTTTGATGTCAGATAAACTAGGATTAGTTGTAGCTGTTGTAGGATTTGTTTATAGCTTTACTATTATTTATGAAGGTATTAATAATGAACTACAATTAGAAGGAAATGTTAAGTTCTATTTAAATGCTGCATGTCTAGCTATTCTTATCATAGTTGGTGGATATGCTGCTTATAAAATGTTAATTGCGACATTTACTGAAGCTATAGGTGGAGGTCTTACTGGTGGTCTAGGTGCAGACTTAGATGACTTGTATGATATGTTTAATTAAAAACATTTATAAAACGTTAAATTTATGTAAAGCACTCTAAAAGTTTAGGGTGCTTTTTGTTGGCTTTTGTCGAAGTTGTTGCAAGGTTAAAAATGAATCTATAAAATGAAACTTGAAGGCGGGTTTTAATTAATAATTATTGTTGTTTTTCTTATATAAACCTTTTCATTTGCAAACCCTCTAACATTATATATAGCTAGTGAATTGTAGACACTTCTACTTAACTTATTTCATCGCAATTCATAAACCCGCTTTCACTATTTTTGATATTATGATAAAATATTTCAGTGAAGAAGGGATGAAGTTATGAATTTACCTGATTTAAAAAAAGAAGCAGATCGTAGAAGGGTACCCGTAATTGAAAAGAAATTAAGTTTAGATATAGAGCCACTTTTTAAAGGCAAAAAGTTTTTTTTAAGACTTATGGATGCCAAATGAATGTTCATGATTCAGAAGAAATACGTTTCTATTTAGAAAGTCTTGGATATATAGAATGTGATACTTTAGAAGATTCAGATATTGTAGTTTTGAACACTTGTGCAATTAGAGAAAATGCCAAGGATAAAGTATTTGGTTATTTAGGAAGATGCAAACATTTAAAAAAGAGTAAACCAGATTTAATTATTGCCATAGCTGGTTGTTTAACACAACAACCTAGTGAAGTTGAAGAAATTATGAATCGTCATAAGTATATTGATATAGTAATAGGAACTCATAATTTAAATGAATTACCAACTTTAATTATAAAAGCTGCAGAAAATCATAAGCAAGATATAGAAGTATACTCTAATAGTGATTTAGTTTTTGAAAATGTCAAGTATAATCGTGATTCCAAAGTTTGCGCTTGGATAAACATTATTTATGGTTGTGATAAGTTTTGTACATATTGTATAGTTCCATATACGAGAGGTAGAGAACGCTCTAGAAAAATGGAAGAAGTATTAAAAGAGGTACAAGAATTACATGATCAAGGTTATTTAGAAATTACTTTACTTGGACAAAATGTTAATGCTTATGGCAAAGATTTAGCTTTAGGTTATGACTTTGCTACATTATTGGAAGAAGTAGCCAAAATAGGCATACCTCGAATTAGATTTGTAACAAGTCATCCTTGGAATTTTACGGATGAAATGATTGATGTAATAGCTAAATATGATAAT
>CAZSXH010000006.1:0-20777 GCA_964611015.1 uncultured Muribaculaceae bacterium | reverse complement strand
CTATCCATATAATTCTTGCACCAAGCAATTTTCCTATATAGCACATTGGAACTGCAGTATGTGTTCCAGTAGTTACAATATATTGAGGTCTAATTTTAAAATATAAGAGTATTGATTTTAATATGTTATATCCAAGTTTAAAAACATAAGAAAACTTATGGTCTTTAGTTCCAAACACCAAAAAGTTCACTCTTCCATTATACTTATATCTTAAATCTTCAGTAGAAGCAGTTTTTTCTGTAATTATATTAAAATCATATTTTTTAAAGCTATCTTTTAGCTGTAGTAACTCGGATAAATGACCGCCAGTAGATGCTATAAAAAGAACCTTTTTCATAAGCTATCATTTTTCCTTTTTACTTTTACTACTCTTTTTTTTCTTATCCAAAGCAAGTTCTTCAACTTCTAATTTTTTAGAACAAATACAGCTTAAGAAAAGCATAAATAAGAATATATATTGCTTAGAATTAAATACCGTTTCGGTATAAGCAGCAAATAACAATGCTCCAATTAAAGCTATGAATGTAAATACAAGTAATCCATCTTTCTTATCAACATAAATTCCAAATGATGCTATAGTTACTATTATTAAAACTAATCCTATAATACCTATTTCGGAAGCAGTTTGCACATAACCACTATGAGGATACGCATAATAAGTTAAAGAATCAATTGATTTAGTATCTGACATATAATCTGCAAAATTTTGATTATTATAAAGATAAGAATAATTACCTATACCTATACCAAATATTGGATAATCTTTAATAAGTTGCTTTCCAATGTTTTTAAATGTATCTCTTACTTCATTAGAAAAATTAATAGGTCTTTCAACTGGATCAGAACCTTCAGTTTCTCCTGATGATTCAGATCCTTCTGAATCAAATCCACCTGCAAATGACTTATTATTATCTTTAACAAAAAGATAATTAATTTTTGTTATATCTATACGCATTACATTTGGAAGTGACAAAGTATCATATACAAAATCCAACCCTGATTGTAATGATAAAGAAGTCCCAGGAA
Organism: uncultured Muribaculaceae bacterium; assembly: GCA_964611015.1. Taxonomy (GTDB): domain Bacteria; phylum Bacillota_I; class Bacilli_A; order RF39; family UBA660; genus Onthocola_B. The sequence continues at coordinate 19,751 of CAZSXH010000006.1, read as the reverse complement.
TTACCATAACCGTTATAGCAGTCAAAAGAACTAAAAACATATTTGATATTTGCTTTTTAAATAATGAAATGACAAATAACAAGAAAGTTAGAAAAACAAATATTAAAAGGCCACTTCTAGAAAATGTCAAACAAATCCCAGTAGTTCCTAATAAATATAATAGTTTATAAGAAGCCTTTTCAGGACTTTTAACTAAATTATATATTAACAAAATTGAGATTACTACAATATATTTATCAAGTAATGTAGCTATGTAAAAAGTTGAATTAATACGACCTAATATTCCTGGATATACATCATTGCTGTATTGAATTAAATTAATACCTGTAAAATATTGAATAATACCTATTATCATACATATAGCAAATGATATATATATGTTTTTCATAATAAATTTTTTATCATCATCAGATAACTTTATATTTAATATAACAAATCCTAAAGCTAATAAACATGCGATATTTATAAATCCTTTAATAGCTTCAATATTAAACCTAATTCCTAAAAAAGCTGTAATTATAATCCATAAACATGTAATAATTATCAGCGAAAATGTAAATTTTCTTATTTTTTTGGGTTTAAATTCTTCTAAATTATTAAAGAATAGTATTAATACTCCTATACCTGATGCAAAGATTGTATAATAATTAAGTATTGAATCAATAGTATCTTTATTTATAAAAAAACTAAAAATTCCAAAAAGAGTTATTGTTAAAATTAAAAAACTTATTGTATACTTGTTTAATTCTTTTCTTATATTCTGCATTACTTCCACTCCTCGACTAATATAATTGTAACATAGAAAGATTTTGACTTCAATTTAAAGTTAAAAATAAGACTGTTGTCTTATTTTTTTAATCCAAAACATTTAAGTAAATTCTGCTCTATTTTAGCATTACACTTATTTACATCAAAATTTGGTTTTATTTTATCCTTGTTATTTAAATAATAGATTATGTGCTTATGAATATCATTTGTATCACATACTACTCCATTATTTTTATTTCCATTATTTGTTAGATGAAACATTTCCTTAGCGCCTTCATTGTCAGTGCTAACAAAATATTTATGCATAGCAAGAGCTTCAAATAGATTTATAGCATAAGATTCTGTTTGACTTGCAGTTGCTAAAACATCTACTTGTTTTAAAAATGAAAATGGATTTTCTTGATATCCTAAAAACGTTACATCAGATTCTAATCCTAATTGTTTAGTTAATTGAATTAACTTGTCTTTTTTAGGACCATCACCTACAATATAAAGATGAGCATCACTTATCTTATCTTTTACTTTTTTAAACTCTTGAATTAATAAATCTACTTTCTTTATTTCTACTAATCTTCCAACATATAGGACATTATTATTACCAGTCATTTTAATTTGACACTTTTCATCTTTAGCTTTAAGACGTTCAACATCAAAGAAATTGTTAATGACGATTACTTTTTTACTATCGCATTTAAACATCTTTAAGAATCCTTCTTTAGCGCTATTAGAAACTGATACAATTTTATCAAAATATTTGAATTTCTTTTGCATCATCATATTTCTCAATTTTATTATAGGTTTGTATTTTGATATTTTATATTGAGTATAAAAATCATTATGTACCCAAATAAATTTTTCTTTAGCATTAGATGCTGCTGCATATAGATCTGAATAGTTATTTATTCCATAAAATGCTATAGCTATATCATATTCTTTTTCTTGATTATATTTATATTTTTTATATATTGAATTACATAATAGACTTTTTTTAATTCTATAAATAAATCTATTCTTAGGAATATCTGCAGGGATTATATTAACATTAGTAATTTTTTTTATTTTTTCTTTAAGCATGCCTTCTTCAATTACATATAAATCTACTTCAACATCATAATTTTTCAAAAATTTAAGTAATGATAGTAATGCTGTTTCTACTCCACCCATTACTAGAGATTCCGTAGTTATTAATATTTTTTTCATCTTTTCTTTTTACATTCTTTAATAAATAAATTAAATACTTTGGAAAATACACTGATATAAAAGCAGTTATTCTGCGGTATAAACTATCTTGTCTTAGATATTTATTATGTATTAAATTAGGAAATTTTTCTTTTACATTTGCTCTTAGAATTGATACTTTATTTAATCCTTCTTTATACTTAGCTAAAGTAATTACACCACTTTTTAATATACTATCTAAATAAATATATTCTAATTCATCATAATATTTATCAATCAAATTATCATTTTTAAATAAATTATACATATAATCTGAAACATATATTATATCTTCATATTTTTCTTTATACTCTTTTGTTCTCGTTGTAGAAGTATTAGTCATATTATAAAAGTACATTGGCTTATTGAAGTAACCTGGATTACAAGCCTTAGTTGCTAGATGTGGAATTACTGCTATGTCTTCATATATTTTTCCTTCACAAAATTCAAAGTTATTATCCTTTATTAATTTATGTGATATTAATTTTCCCCATGGAGCAAAGTTTGCAAGTACAACATCTTTTCTTACATCACTACTATGTTTGTTTATTATTAATTTATCATAGTTTTCATAATGTTCATAATAGTCGCAATAAACATAGTCGTAATTATTCTTCTTAGCATAATTATACATTTTATAAAAAATATCTTTTTCAACATAATCATCAATATCTAAAAAAAAGATAAACTCACCCTTTGCTTTTTTTAAGGCTTTATTTCTAGCTGCTCCCTGTCCACTATTTTTTTGATTTATAACAATTATATTTTTATATTTTTCTTCATATTTTTTTAAAGTTTCTAAACTGTTATCGGTACTTCCGTCATTTACAAATATAATTTCTTTTTCTGCTAGTTTATCTTTATTAATACTTTCTATGCATGGTTTAATAAAATCACTTCCATTATAGCAAGGAATAATTATACTTACTTTTACCATAAAACCTCCTTATTTATTTGAATAAAATTCATCGCTTAATTTATCTATTCTTTTTTCTAAAAACAAACATAAATATATTTTTATTAAAAGTTTTTTTAAGTTATATGGATATACTTGTTTTAATACTTTTTCTGCTTTTATAAATTTTATAAATTTTTTTCTGTCGTCATCCTTTAATTCTCTTGCTTTATATATTAAAGCTTCTGCCGAAAAGCTTAATAGCAATTTACTACATTTATCTTTTCCTTTTATAGCTTGGCGATGATGTAAAAATTGTTCTTTAAAATCATTTACTCGCTTTTTTATTTTGTCATAATCGACTTGACTCATTATACTATTTTCTCTTTGCACATAGTTATAACCAACATAATTAGTGTATCCAATAGATTTAGCTTTATTTAATACAATCGGAGTTAATCCATAGTCTTCATGAATTCTTCCTTTTGGATATTCAAATTTATTTTTCTTCCAAAATTTTGCATTATAGACATAAAGCCAAGCAGGTTCTATATATTCACCGTTTAGTATTGTTTTAATTATTCTATCTTTCTTATTAGTAGTAATATCTAAAGTTTTAGGTTTGGCTATAACATTGTTATTTTCATCTACTAATTTTAATTCATATCTTACTACATCAAATTTTCCTTTTTTTATTACTTCATTTAAATTAAGTAATAAATCTGGTTCAATATAATCATCACCATCAAGAAAAACAATGTAATCTCCACTTGATTTAGTAACACCAAAATTGCGAGCATCAGAAAGCCCACCATTTTCTTTTTTATATAAACTAAAATTTTGTTTTTCCTTTATAAACTTTTTTATTACTACATCAGAATTATCTTTTGATCCATCATTTACAATAATTACTTCATAATTATTATAACTTTGAGAATATATGCTATTTAAGCACTTCTCAATGTATTTTTCAACGTTATAAACTGGTATTACAATACTAAATTTCATTATTTCTCCTTATTTTTTATAGTAGGCTGTAAAATTATGATTAGTTATTCTCTTTTCCTTTGGTGGGAGCTTCATGTAATCTCCATAGACCAATGTAAGAATTTTATCATAATTTTTCGGAGCAAAAAACTTTCTACCCTCAAACTCTAATTCAATAGGATCTTTAAACCACTCTCTTTTATATACTTTTCTTTCAGAACATAAAAAAGTTTGATAGTACTTTCCATCTTTCATTTTAAAATCATTTTTATCAAAAAAATCCAAAAGTTTGTCTTGTAATCTTCCTTTTTTTAACTCTAATAATTTAAAACGAACTTTTTTCAAAATGCTTTTTAAAAGATTTGACTTATTTCCATCAGTGTATAATTTATAACCATTCATCATATCTATTAATTTTTTATGATCAGATTCATTTACAGTTATAGCATTTTCTAAGCTTCCTTTATAGTCTATTTCGTTTAATGGAAAAACATCTATGGAAATGCCATATAAAAAACCATTATTAAATCTTGAAGGCCACACAATTGTTTTTTTAGAGCAAACTTTTGCCCATTCAAAACAATACTTTTTCTCTTTTTCATAAGATAATAGTTCTAAATCTTCATTGTTAAATCTTTCAGTCAATTCAATTAATTTGTCATAATCACTTCTTGGCATCCAAACATCAATATCATCATCCCAGGGAATATATCCTTTATGGCGTACAGCTCCTATTAAAGTGCCATATGCTAAGTAATAAGTCAAACCATTTTCCACGCAAAATTCGTGCAAATATGTCAATTCTTCTAATTGAATTTGCTTTATTTCTTTTAAAGTAACTAACTTGCTATTTTTCATAAACACTTCCTAATATATTATTTGTTATTTATAGCACTTTTAATAACTGTAGTTGAAATATCTTTTGTACGTTCTAAAAAAACTACTTCACAATATTGGCTTAAATCTTTGAATTTTTCACTGTCTTTCCAATCATCGCCCATTACTAAAACATCTATATTATGATTTTTTATATCATCAGGCTTTTGCTCCCAATTGTCTTCAGGAATTATTTCATCTACATATTTTAAAGCTTCTAAAAGTGATTTTCTCTCATTGTAAGATAAAACTGCCTTTTTACCTTTTATACAATTAAATTCATCGGTTGATAACCCCACAACTAAGTAATCTCCTAATGCTTTTGCTCTACGAAGCAAATTAATATGTCCATAGTGTAAAGTATCAAATGTTCCATATGTAATTATCTTTTTCATTTCTTCTATCCTTCTTTTATTTTCTTTTCAATTATATCACAAACTCTACTTGATGCACACCCATCATCCATTAAATTCAATTCTTTTATAAATTTCTTTTTAGCATTAGTATAATCTTTATATTTATTATCTTTAATACTTTTTATCAATTCATCACTACTACATAAAATTGGAAAAGGTAAATCTTTGTAAGAAAAATAAAAACCTCTTTCATCTATATAATCATTTAAATCAGGTACATATAAATATATTTGATTTCCAATATTTAAATATTCAAACATTACACTTGAATAATCAGTTATTAAAATATCTGTTATAATTAGCAACTCTTGAATATCTCCATAATCAGAAACATTTATAATACTGCTATTAAATTCATAATTATTATTTTGTACATTAGGATGTAGCCTCACAAATACAACATAATCATCATTTAATTTTGATATTAATTTTTTAAAATCTAAGGAAAAATAATTATACTCATCACTATTTCTAAAAGTTGGAGCGTATAAGATTACTTTTTTGTTTTTTGAAACATTATACTTATTAAAAATATTTTTCTTTATATTATTAATATTTTTTCTAAAAAACAAATCATTTCTTGGACTTCCACATTCTAAAATATCACCATTATACCAAAAGTCAGATTTATACATTTTAGTACAAAAAGATGAGTTTGATAGCATTAAGTCAGTCATCACAGAATCTTTTTTAGCACTCTTTACATACTCTTTAGAAAGCTTATCAGCAACAGCAGCTTCTATTTTCTTCAAAGCCACTCCACCATGCCAAGTTTGGATATAAAACTGATTTTTCTTTTTATGAATATATTCTGGCAATCTAACATTTGATATCCATATTTTAGCTGTTGCCATATCATAAAAAAATCTCAATCTATTTATTTTTACTTTTTTTATATAACTAGGAACTGTCTTATCATCCATATCTCTTACAGCCCATATCAAATTATATTTTTTATTTCTTTTATGCAATTCTTCAGCAATATACTTAGGATTACATCCATAACCCTTTCCATTGAAATTAATAAATATAATTTTATTATTATTTATTTTTCCAATTAAAGACATAAATAGCATTATTATCTTTTTTAAAATATTTTTCATATAAAACCTCTAATTTTCTATTATATAATTATAAAAACTATCATTTTCAGCTTTTGAAAAATCTATTTTTTGATTTAATTTATGAAAAGATGTCATTTTTTTTATATATTCAAATCTTTCTTGATCAAATCTTTTTAAAAGTTCATCTTTAAAAAGATGTGGTGGAATATTTGAAACAACTGGAACTTGTGACCATTCTTTTTTGTATTCTTCTGTAACAATAGTGAATAAAAAATGAAAAATATAATAATGTATTAAAAAATTATGTTTTTTCCAATAGTCATATAATAAGTCCCTTGTTGCAATTAAAATCGGATTGTTAATTTCTGATGTTATAAACCAATTCGAAGATTTAATAGAGTTATCATTTCTTCTGTCACTACTAAAGGCAAAGAGATCTCGATCAAACAAATATTTATCATATCCTGTACAATAAACAGAAGAGTCTATCCAAGTTCCTCCGTACTTTATTAATAACTCTAATCTAATAATATCTGAAAAGTGCGCATGACTAATCAAACCTTTTTTATGCTTTTTTACTATATATTCAGGAATCTCTATGTATTCGTTAAGATTTTCATTTGTAATAATTGTTATTTCTCTATCTTTTAAGTGCTTTCTTAAAGATTTTAAACATGCTTTATTTAATTCTGGAGCATTTTCTTCTCCTTGAAGCCAACACCACCAAACTTTGTTGCTATATTGATGAGTTCCTTTTAACCCTTTATTTACTTTATTTGCATATTTTTTCTTTAAATATTTATAATATTTCCAATTACTATTAACATCCTTTAATTCATTATTTTTTTTAGGAGTTATTAAGCAATAAATATTAAGTTTTATTATACATATTAATTTGCACCATTTTCTCCAAATGCTTTCCAATAACTTCTTAAGGCTCATTTTAAACTTCCTTTCTTAGCTTTTTAAATATTATTTTATTAATTAAATCAAATACATAATTTAAGTTTTGGCGATTTAAAGTATAAGATAAAACCAAATAAGTTATTACTCCACCTAATACTTGTAAAGCTAATAATAAAATTAGATTAATTTTCAAATATCCAATTAAAATTGCAATTAAACAAGTTATCAAAGATATCACAAAGGATTTAGCTATATCTTTTAACTGATCAAATAAAGAATAATTTAATATTTTTTTGTTTGGAAAAGAATTTATTACTAATGCAATTAATCCATACAAAACATTACTGATGCAGATAGCAAGAGGACTAATAAACATAGCAGCAATAATAAATGTTAAATATATCGGTTTTTTTATAAACTCTAATTTCAAAGAAATATCACTGCGTCCTACTGCCTTTAAAACTTGTAAATTTATATTATTTATAATTGAAAAACATTGACCAAAACATACAGCTTGTAAAAAAGGAATACACATAATCCATTTATCAGTAAGTAATACTCTAATTAAAGAATTTGCAACTCCTGCAACACCAAGTAAAATAGGAAATAAAATGAAACATGATAATTGCATTATTCTGCTTGTAGCTTTCTTTACACTTTCCTTATCATCTTGTATTTTAGCAATAGATGATAAAAGTACAACATCTAAAGATGAATTGATATTATTAGTAATCAATGTTGGTATTTGCTCACCTTTATTGTTATATGCAAGATCAGATGAAGTATATTTTACACCAATAACTAGTCCTCTTAATTGATCAAACACGGTTCCTATTAAACTTGTTAATGTGACTTTCCAACCATATGAAAACAAACTTTTAAATTTTTTAAAAGAAAAGTAAAGTTTTGGTCTCCATCCAATTGTAAAAAACAAGACTAAAGTATCAATAGTAGAATTTGTAAGATATTGTCCAACTAAAGCCCATACACCATAACCTTTATATGCCATCACTATTCCAACTACAGCTGATACTAATGTGCCAAATAAAGTTGACCAAAAAAATTTTTTATAAATCATCTCTCTTGATACATAAGCATGTTGAATAGAATTTATGGCAGCTATCGGTAATCTAAGTCCTATAACTCTTAAAACTAATGTCAATAATTGATTATCATATATTTTTGCAATTAATGGAGCTATTAAAAATAAAATAAAATATAAAACGAAAGATAAAATCAAACTAGCCCAAAACATACTTGAAAAATCTTTTTCATCTGCATCTTTTTTCTGTACTAATGATGTTCCCAAACCACTACTTACTAAAACATTTGCTATATTTATATATATCAAAACAATAGCAACGATTCCATATTCTTCTGGCATTATTAAACGCGCTAAAACAACAGAAACTACGAAAGTAATAACTTGAGCTGTTATTCTTTCACAAAATCCCCAAAAGAATCCAAAAATGGTTTTACTTTTCAACTCTTCAATATTTTTCAAAGTAAACCTTCCTTCCGTTATATAAAGTATTTATTTACTTCTAGTAATATTATTATAACCTATTATAAAAAAAAATAAAAGGGTCTCTTCGTTTTATCAAAAAAAGGAATGACCCGTCATTCCTTTAATCATCTTTTGAATTCTTTTTATTACTGCTTTCTTCCAAATACTTTTTAGCATCTTTAAAAAAACTTGCTACTATAATCAATATGATAATTCCTATTGGGAAGGCAGCTATTATTGATACCGATTGTAAACTGTACATTGAGTTTTCTGAAAAGATCAATGCAATAGGTAGCAATATGAACATTATTGCCCAAAATACTCTTATTTTCTTATCTGGCTCTTCATCTACTTCCAATTTTTTGTAAGAATATGAAGAGATAACCATAGTAAGTGCATCAAAAGTCGTTGAATAAAATGCAATCATTGTTATAACTAATAGTAATAATCCTAATTTTGCAAGTGGTAGAGTTTCAAATATTTTCATTATTCCTAAAGAATAATCACCTGCCCCAATAATTCCTGCAATATCTATTCCATGCTTAAGTTGTTGAGCAAGCCCATAATTTCCTAAAATAATAAATGAGGTAAAAGTTCCTGCAAGGCCCCATCCAAATGCACCTAAAATTGTATTTTTGATTGTTCTTCCTTTACTTATTTTTCCAATAAAGAATGGAGTCGCAACACACCAAACCATCCAATAAGCCCAGTAATATATAGTCCAATTTTGTGGAAATGAAGTTTCTCTCAATGGATCCATCCAAGTAGACATTCCTATAAAGTTTTGAATCATATTTCCAATAGAAGAAAATCCAGTTTCAATTATATATCTTGCTTCTCCCCCTCCAAATAAGAAATACAATAGTAATGCAAAAAATAAATATGAGCAATAAGTTGCAAGCTTTGAAATTCCTTTCATCCCAAACCATACAGTTAAAGTATATATTGCTGCAATTATTAATAGAATAGCTATTGTTAATGATACACCATTAGATATTCCAAATACTGTACTTATTGATGCTGATAACAGCGGTGTTGCTAAAGAAAATGTTGTTGCAGTTCCTGCTAATAGTGCAAAAATTGCAACTAAGTCAATTGCTTTTCCAACAATACCATCAACCTTATTACCCAATAGTGGTCTACAAGCTTCTGAAAACTTTTGTTTATTCTTCCCTCTAACATGTAGCATAAAACCAAATGCTACAGCTAAAATAATATAAAAGCACCATGCTATTGGTCCCCAGTGAAATAACGGAAATGTTGATGCCCATTGTTGGATTCCACCTAAGGCTGTTATATGTGGCTCATTTGCATATAAAGCCCATTCACATAGTGAATAAAATAATATATCTGCAGCCATTGTAGAGGTAAAAATCATTACTCCCCAACTAAAAGATGAATACTCTGGCTTATCGGTTTTCCCTAGCTTTATTTTACCAAATTTAGAAAACGCTATTCCAATAGTACAAGCTAATATCCCTACTCCTAAAATAGAATAATAAATGCCAAGATCATTTCCTAAAAAATTTCTAATAAAACTTAATACTAAAGCAGATTGGTTAGGTAATGTAATAAATATTATGAATAACACTATAACTACCACCAACGGAACTATTGTTGGTATCCAATCAATTCTTTTAAATAATTTTTCATTTTCTTTTTTCATTTTAAGACTCCTTTAAATATTTTTCGTATTTTTTATCTATCAAAACTAATTCTTCAACGCTATCAATTTCAATTATATCTTCTTTTTTCATTTGTTTTATTCCTAAATCGTATTCTTCTGGATAACAAAATAAAGCAACATCATCCCAATATATTTGATCATTCTTATTGACTTCAAATTCTTTTTCAAGATGCTTTCTTAATCTATTACCATCTTCTTTATTCCATCTCGATATACTATATAATTGCCATCCTTTTTTTCCACCATTTCTTGAACAATTAATGACTTTTCCATTTTTATCTATAGTTAATAACCATTCTTTTGTTTCTTCATCAGTCCACACACAATTGTAACCAGATCTATCAAAATATGGATTTAATATATCAGAGTTATAAATAATTTGGTCTCCATCAGCAATTATAACATCTTCTAAATAATTTCTAGCTGCATATAAAGATGAAATATTATTGCAAGTATCATAATATGGATTTTCAATTATTTTTATATTAGGATATTTTTCTTTTAGTATTTCAAATTTTTCTTTTAAATACCCTACTACCACATATATTTCTTCAATACCATTTTTAATTAAAGCATCTATTATGGTATCTATCATTCGTTTCCCATTAACTTCTATTAAAGGTTTAGGTATGATTTGGGTTAATGGTTGCATTCTTTTACCAACACCTGCAGCCATTATTATTGCCCTTTTAGCTTTATTCACAATCATCACCACCTTCAATTAACTTATGCGCAAGTTGGTAATAATCTTTTGCATACCTATATTGTTTTATAGCATACTCTCCAAAATCAACACCAAGAGATCTTTTGTATTCTGACCAATTACTCCATAATAGGCCACAAACTGCAATATAACAATATATTTTTATCCTAGTATTTCTTGGACATTCATTATCAAAATATATATTAATAATATTATTAATATGCTCTTTAGAATAAAGAGCATATATCGCAAACATGGCGATATCAACATGAACGTCTTGCATTCCTGCATATTCCCAATCTATTAATTTTATCTCTTCTTTACCATTTTCTTCATACATCAAGAAGTTATCTGGAACTGCATCAATGTGTGTTAGGGATATATCATCAATATTACTATCAATAAACTCTTTTAATGACAAAACATTTTTCTTCGTTTCAGAGTAATCTTTATAAGCAGATTCACCCATTAATGATTCATAATAATCTATCTGTCCAAATAAATCAAAATAATGATTCACCTTTATTTTTTTGTTATGAAATTCTTTTAACTTTTTCATACATTTTTTTAAGTCTTCAGGATTGTCTTTGTCACAAACTCTAACATCATTAATATATTTAGTGATTTTGTAACCATTACTTGGATTCATATATATTACTTCATCACTAATATCAAGTTTTTTTATAGCACTATATACTTCATACTCTTCATTACGATTAATTAACTTATCAGTTCCCTCTCCAGGAATTCGCATTATATATTTATCACCATTAACATCAAATAAAAACGATCTGTTCGTCATACCCTTCTTTAATGTTTTAATATTAGTAATGTCATTTTCTTCTACTTTAAATGTATCTTTGATAATATTTATAGCTAAGTTATTAAGATTACTAGAATTTGTATCTAATTCTCTCAAGTCTTCATAGGTATTAATTTCAAAAAATGAATCTTCAGAAACAACTTTTGCTTTTACAATAAATTTATTCTTATTAAATAAAGCTTGTTCCCAAAACGCACTGGAATTTTCAGTCATTTCATTAAGATTATTAATGTTTATACTTAATTGGTTTGCTATATCTGGTCCTATATAAGATATTCCAATCATTTTATTTCCTTTATTATCTTTTGATACCTTTTGCAAATCCATATTCTTTGTAAATTTAACCCAACTGTTTGTTTCTATATTTGACACCATATACCAAGAATACAATTCATTTTTAGAAAAAGGATTATCTTTACACCATATATCACAAGGTATTATGTAAGAGTTATTTAAATCATTTGAAACTAAACTTAAAGAATACAAATTATTTTTTTCAAGATAACAATTATTTATTACTAAATTAACTTTATATTTATCAATTAAATATTCAAAATGCTCTTTCATAAAACCTACTACAATATTAATATCATAAATCCCAACTTCATGTAGATGTTCTATGATTCTTTCAATTAAAGTTTCATCTTTAACTTTTAATAGAGCCTTAGGCATATCCCTATTGATAGGAACCATTCTCATCCCAAGACCTGCAGCTAAAATTACTGCCTTTTTTGGTTTATATAAATTCAAATATTCTTGACATTTTGAAGATATATTTAAATTTTTATCTAAGTATCCGTTAGCAATAAGAGAATTAATTGCTTTATTAATGCTCCCTAAAGAGAAGCCAGTCTTTTTTGCTATCATTCTCTGACTTTTTTCTTCATTAGATAAAATATATAAAACTATACTCTTTTCAATAACGTTCATTTTTTTTACTCTTTTACCTTTCGTGAACACATTATTATAATATCATTTATTATATTTAATATCAATCAAAAAATCTCACATGAATGTGAGATTTACTTTATTTCTTTTTCCTTTTTGCTTTACCATGTTGAAAAACTATATCAGTCTTTAGTATTAAAAATAAGAAAAATACCATCAATACTATATAAAGAATTATAGCAATTTGATTATCTCCTAATACATATAGAATTGAAATCGCTGAGAATAATATATTAACAAAATAAATTATTAAAATTGTTTTTGTTGGTGATGAAGTCATTTTAAGCAATTGATGATGTAAGTGTTCTTTATCAGGTGCTCCAATTGATTCATGTTTTAATACTCTTCTTATAATTGCAAATAATGTATCAACTATTGGAATAAACAATAAAAGAATTGGAATTATTATTGATGTAACTGTGGCAACTTTATAACCTAATAATGCAATAATTGCAATCATAAATCCTAAGAACATACTTCCTGTATCCCCCATAAAGATCTTTGCTGGTGGGAAGTTATGAACAAGAAATCCCAAGGTACTTCCAAACATAATCAAAGAAAGAATAATATCTAGTCCTCCAAGTTTATTTAAAACAAATCCAAGTATTGCAATTGTTAAAAAATAGATTGAACTAATGCCTGATGACAAGCCATCAAGACCATCGATTAAATTTATTGCATTTACTACAGCAACAACAAAAAAAGCTGATAGAATCATATTTATCCAAGTAGGAAAAATAAATTCCAACCCAAATAATGTAATGTTTGAAAAATAAAGTCTTCCATATAAAACAACTACTAAAGCTGCTACTATTTGACAAACAAGTTTATATCTTGCTTTTATTGGATTTATGTCATCTACAATTCCTGTAAGTATGATAATAAATCCACCTATTAAAACACTTATCATTTGAGTTGTTATATCACCATACAAAATGTATCCTACTAAAAAGGCAAGAAATATTGCCAGTCCTCCTAATCGAGGAATAGCAATTTTATGCACTTTTCTTTCATTTGGTTCATCCATAGCATTAACATGTAATGCAACTTTTTTTATTATTGGAACTAGTACTAAACTAGTTAAAAACGTTACTAACACTATCACAAAAACATTATGATCATTTACTAATAAATTCATTTTATTTACTCCTAGTACTATTATTATAACCTAGATGCCGAAAAAAAAAAAGTTTTAACTTTAAAAAAAAATAATAAGTAGAATCTTATTATTTCTTTTTTTAGTTTTCTGTTAGAATCTCATAGTATGTTTCTTTCAAAAAATTATCATTATAATATTTCGAATTTTTTGCTACTTCTTCTCTCATGTAATCAACACCTAATTCTTCAGATAAAGTTGAAGTACTAGAAAATAAATTTGTTCCTAATCCTAGTCTATTTCCTTCTATCTCAACTCCCATGCTACCTAATGTAGTTGGAAACATATCAAACAAATTAAATGTTCTATTTTTACTTTTCACATCTGTAAAGGATGCATTAATAAATGCATTGTATATTGGCCTTACTGATGTTATATGATCTTTCATATCGCCTTGCATAGTTTGATGATCTCCGGAAAGAACTATTACCGTATTCTCATAAAAATCTTGTTTCATTACCCAAGAAATGAAATCACCTACCATGCTATCACTACACTCTATAGCATTAGCATAAGTATAACTATACTTGCTTTTACAAGAAGAATCTAAATAACCATTTGGAAAATGGGTATCCACTGTTAGCATTGTTAGATTAAAAGGCTCTTCGTTTGTAGCTAATATTTGTAACTCTTCTTTTGCAAATTCAAATAGCTTTTTATCTTCAAATCCCCAAAAAACATAGTAGTCATCTGGTATCTTTTTGTTTTTTTTGGCCCAATCATAATCCAACAAATTAAAACTGCCATGATTTTGGAAATATAAATCTCTTCCACCAAAATGAGCACTAGAACCAATTAAATATTCTTGAACATAGCCTTCTTTTTTTAAAATATCTCCCAAGGTGATTACCCCAGGCAAAAAGCCACTATAATGATCATATTTATTAACATCAATATTACTAGTGCCAAATTTAAGTGGAATTCCCGCAGATGAGGCAACTATACCTCCAGCAGTCCAAGTTGCTCCAGAAATTTGATAGGCTCCTCCAATAGAAGTTGTATCAGAAAAATTAATGTTTTCTTTAGCAATGCTTGTTAAATTAGGAATCACATTAACTTCTTTGCCATCAATTATCATTGAACTATAACTAGATTCCATTGATTCCAAATAAATATATATAAGATTTTTTTTATCTTTTGGAAAAGTTATTTTAACATCATTTGGACTAACATAGTATTTTTCAAAAACACTACTGTTTGCTCTTAAATTATTTAAATATTCAAGTATTCCCATAGACTTTAAAGAGAAAAAGATTAAGACTATAGAAATTAATATTGCATATACTATTTTTGGACATACTGGAAAAATTCTTAATTTAAATGACTTTTGACTTTTTTTACTTTTAAAAACCAAATATATCTTCTTTTTTACTTTTACAAAAATAGGAATGAATAATACTAAAGCCATTAAAACTACAATTGGCAAGCAATATTTTAAGCCTCCAATTATAACACTTTGGCCAGTACCTTCAGAAAACTTTAAACTATAAAGTAATTGTTCAAAAGGAATATTGTTAAATTCTTTAAATATATAAATGCTCAATGAAAAAAAAGATATACTTATTATCAAAAGGATTATACTAATTATTTTTTTCATCAAGTAGTACCTCAATGTTTTTGTCAAAAACTATTTTTCCAAAAGCTAGAACTACACTCACAATTACAGCAACTACAGCATACTTAACCATTACTCCTGGATATAAAGTTATACTAGTTTCAATATCATAATCTACATGTAAGAGTATTGTTAGTATGGTAATACTAACAATATTGTTTACTAAACAATATACTCCGTATTTAACCCAATATTTTTTTTGATTAAATTTTTTCTTCAAAAATTTTTCTTCTAGTTCAACAGAAATTAAACTTGGAAGCAAAAAGCAAATAAGCTTTGACATATAATCACCTACTAAATTTATTTTATCACAATTGAATATTATATTCAAAAAAAAGATTGGATAAATCCAATCTTTAACTATTTTTTCTTATTATTTTTCTTTTTACTTTTATCCTCTGCTATTTCTTCTGTTGTTTCTTCATCACTAGTAAGCTCAATTATTTCGTTGTTATCTTCTTTTGCTATTTTTGCTTTAGCTTCTATTACTTCTTCTTTTTTATTTTTTTTCTTTTTCTTTCTAGTCGCAGCAATTAAGATTATAAACATTAAAACTAGAATTCCACTAAACCCAATAATAATATAAGTATAAAGATTTAATCTATCTTGTAATACATTAATATATTCATCATTATATTTAAGAAGTGCTTGATTATCTTTATCATAAAGATATAACCCTTCTTCCCCAGTTTCAGCATTTACCCCATATATTAAAGCAAATTTAGATGAATCATTATAAGTATAACCATCTACCTCAATATCTCCGATTTTGACTTTAGTTTTAGTATATCCTGGAACATCTCTTGAAGTAGAAGTTGGGATTATAGTAATTTTATTAGTACCCACTTCTAAATATTTACTATATTTATTAGTACTTTCATCATACTTAAATAATGTAATATTTCCTTCACTATCTTTTAAGCCTATTAAAACCACTTTAGTGTGATCATTTCTATAAGCAGGTATATCAAAATCATTGATTTTTACAGTATATTCACTATAAAAGTTTGCTGCAGGTAAACTTTCTCTTAATTTTACTACTGTATATTCATTATTATCAATCGTTACATTTACTGGATTGGAGTCTTTTACTTCTACCGTTATTTTATAAGTTTTTTCTCCCCCATTTTCAGCTCTTACAACAATTTCAAATGTATTAGTACCAGATGTTACTTCTTTAGTACCAACTCCACTAACTGATGCTTTAGAATCATTTTCTTTAGCATTTATTTTTATTTCTTTAGTATCTTCAGGAACAACAACACTATATTCTAAAGTATCTTTATTAAATTCTGGAGTTATTTCAAAACCTTCTACACTTAAACTTTTCAAGTTATTGTCTTTAGAATAGCTTGCTTCAAGTTCTGCTTGAGTCATAATCTTAATGCTTTTTGATCCTGCAGATAGACTCATCTCACTCATATCATCATAAGCATAAGCAGTATAGCTACTCATACCTACTGTAGTATTTCCTTTTTTTAATGTTTTAAATTTAAAAGTATAACTTTTAGATTTTATTCCACTAGATGAGTTAACCATACTAACTCCTCCAGCTTCACTATTAGCACTTATTAATTGCAGATATGATTTATCATATTTTAAATCCATATCCCAACTTCCAATTTTAGTAGAACTAGATAGTGTTACTGTTATTGTAACAGTATTTCCAACAACAGCACTAGAAGTACCAGTTACACTAATCTTACCACTTGCAGCATTAACACTTAATGGAAGAATTAATCCTGTAATGATTAAAGCTAGCACATATTTTAGTTTTTTCAATATAATCAACTCCTTTATTGTTCAATTTTATAGGTATTTAAGATTTGTTTTTGGACTTGTAATAAATCTAAGGCATCTACTTTACCATCTTTAGATGTATCTCCTGCCTTAGAATATGGACCAGTTAACTTATATGTATTTAATATGCTCTTTTGAACTTGTAATAAGTCTAAAGCATTTATCACACCATCACCAGAAGTATCACCTTTAATAATAACTTCTAAAGTTTCTGTTGATGAACTATTTGTGATTTGAATTTTACATCCTGTTCCTAAAACACCACTATTTATTACGTTTCCTTTACTATCATAAACAATTACTTGTCTACTTCCAACAACTGATTCCAAAGCACCTTTGATAGTACTTGCATCAGTTCCTACAGCAATACCACTAATATATCCAGTTTCATATTTAAAGCCACTTGATGTAACTATAGTACTAATTGGAAGGCTACTAACTGTAGTATTTCCTTCTTCTCCCGTACCACCAGCATTACTATTACTAATTGTTGCTTGCATATTTTTATAAACTGGTATATAGAAAGAAAATGCTTGAGTTAATATTCCTTGCTTTTCGTAAGAAGAATATACTGATGTTGATTCACTTGATGGTGCCGCAATATTAGTCATATATTGATGAGTATATAATGAATTCTTATTGGTTGGTGTAACATTAAACTTTTGAAGATAAGTAGTATATTGACCTTTATTAATATAACTACTAGAAATGTTACCAGCTCCTCCCTTTAGAGCTTCCTTTAATCCAATCCAATTATGCTCTTTAGCATACTTTAATCCACAAGCTGTTGGACCACTAGTAGTTGCACATTCGTCACTTACCCCATAATTATAAAAGTTATAAACATCTTTATATTCATCACTATATACTCCACTATAAAGATTATATAATGTATCACTAGATCCCATTTCTTGTAATATTCTTGATGCCATAAATGTTGGACTTAAGTCTGATTCTTTACCAGCTTGAGTTATAATGTCTCCTAAATCATTCCCAATATTTTTATGATAAGTATAAAATGCTGCACTAGAAATAATACTTCTAACACTATCAGGATAAAATCCTTCTAATCCTGTTGCATATTTTAAATATTCAAATTGAAAAATATATCTTTCTGCTAAAAAGTTTCTAGGATCCATATAAAATGCTACTGCTGTTTGTGAAGCGTTTTTCCAAGAGCTACTCCATCCGTATTGATTTGTACATGATCTATCCATATATCCTTCTTTAGATGTTTGGATATAACTTTTTCCACATGAGCTTTCTCTTTCAACGCTATAGCTCCAATCAGCATCAGTATTTAAAGCAACAAATTGCCAATTAGGGAATTTTTCTTTCAAATTACAAAGCCCACCCCAGTAACTTGAGGGAAATCCCGCATTACTCATTGCTTTTTCACAATCACTACTTGGAGCAACATTATCACTAGCATAACTATAAACAACATCAACATGATCGCCACAAATATACGCTGGATCTCCTTTATAGTAAACTTGATACCATACTCCACTATTACATGATTTATTATTATTAGTATCTTTAAATGTTCCATCAACAACTAAATTATAATAATAACCTTTATAAGAACTTGCTAATTTAGTGTTTTGAGTTCCAGGACCAGTTCTGATATTACAATTAGAATTAATATAAGCTCTTGCAGTTTTATTTTCTTCTGCCAAAACACTTCCCATAAAAATAAAGGACATAACAAAAATTAAAAACAAATATCTTTTCTTCATTTATGTTACCTCCTTACAGTTATATACTATAATTATAGCATTATTTACGTCATCTAAACACTCCATTAACAAAAAACTTAGTAAAAACATGTAAAATTACTACCAATTTTCATATAAATATAATATAA
Source organism: uncultured Muribaculaceae bacterium (assembly GCA_964611015.1). GTDB lineage: Bacteria > Bacillota_I > Bacilli_A > RF39 > UBA660 > Onthocola_B. The sequence continues at coordinate 515 of CAZSXH010000006.1, read as the reverse complement.
TAATGGCAATTGTTGGTGATTTATATGGGAAAAACGTTTGATAAAGTTGATATTATATTTATTACGCTCATTTCTATTTACTTAATAGTACTATTTATTTTTATATTATGGTTAATACTTGGAATAATTGAAAAAAAGCAAATAGAAAAAAAAGGATCTTCTATTCTTACTTCAAATAAGAAAAAGAATGTTGTAACCCCAGTTAAAAAGCCTGAGGTTAAAGAAGATACTAAAAAAGTTGAAAATAATATAACATCAAAAGAAGCTAAAATAACAAAAACTACTCCTAAGAAACACACACAACAAAGAAAAGCTACAACTAAAAAGAAGAAAACAGCCAAAAAGACAACAACGAAGAAGAAAACATCTAATAGAAATAGTGGCTATGTTAGTCCTAATAAAAGAAAGAAAAATTCTCAAAAAAAGAAAAAGGCATAGAAATGCCTTTTTTTATGCTAAAATAAAAACCTCTTGAAAGAGGCTTTTAAATATTAGCAAACACAATCTACAAATGT
>CAZSXH010000005.1:0-21014 GCA_964611015.1 uncultured Muribaculaceae bacterium | reverse complement strand
TCTAGAAACTTTTGAGATAGTAGAGCAAATCCTTTTAATTGAAAAATATATAAATAGAAGAATTGATAGTGTTGTTTTAATGGGAATTGGAGAACCTTTTGATAACTATGATAATATCATTAACTTTATTAGAATAATAAATGATGCAAAAGGCCTTGCTATTGGAGCGCGTCATATAACTGTTTCTACTTGTGGGTTGGTGCCAAAAATAAAAGAATTTAGTGAGCTTGAATTACAAGTAAATTTAGCTTTATCCTTACATGGAGCAACAGATGAAGTAAGAAATAAAATAATGCCTGTAAATAAAGTGTATAATGTTGACAGCGTCATGAAGGCAATAAAGGACTATATAGCAAAAACCAATAGACGAGTTACTATAGAATATGTTATGCTAAATATGGTTAATGATAATAAAGAAGATGCAGAATCATTAATTAAATTACTAAAGAATATGAATGTTTATGTAAATTTGATACCTTATAATGAAACAAGAAATATAGACTTTAATAAAAGTAGTAAGAAAAGAATTGATACATTTTATAACATTTTAAAAGAAAATGGAATAAATGTAACTGTCAGAAGAGAGTTTGGTGGAAAGATCAAAGCTGCTTGTGGACAGTTAAGAAGTGAGAGTGAATAAATATGAAGTCATTTTATCTAACAGATACTGGAAGAGTAAGAGAACATAATGAAGATAGTGTTACCATTTTAAAAAACGTCAGTGGTGAATACTTACTTGTTGTTGCTGATGGTATGGGAGGTCACCGAAAAGGTGAAGTTGCAAGTGCTTTAACTGTAACTCATTTAGGCAAAAGATTTACTGAAAGTTCTTCTGTAGGAACAAAAAGTGATGCTGTAAATTGGCTTTCTGATAACATAAGTGAAATAAATAGGGAAATACTAGATTATGGGGAAAAGAATGAAAATTCTAAAGGACTTGGTACTACAGTAGTTGCAGCTATTGTAACTAAGGAGTTTTTACTTTTTGCTAACATTGGTGATTCTTCTGGTTATGTTATGAAAAATGGTAAGCTTCATCGTGTAACTAAACCTCATACATTAGTAAATTTGTTAGTTGATGCTGGAGATTTAACTGAAGAAGAAGCTCAAAATCATCCTAAGAAAAATGTATTAATGAAGGCTTTAGGAGCTGCAGAAAAAGCAGAACCAGATATTTTTGATGTTGATAACGAATCAGATGTCGTTTTCCTTTGCAGCGATGGACTTACTGCAATGCTTAACGATGAACAAATTGAAAAAGTTTTATTAGATACTGAACTTACTATTGAAGAAAAAGTTATTAAGTTAATTAAAAAATGTAATGCTAGAGGGGGAAATGACAATATTTCAATTGCTTACTTAGTTCGAGAAAGTGGTGATTTAGCATGATAATGAAGGGGCAAAAAATTAGTGATAGATACCAAATAATAAAGTCTGTTGGTGAAGGGGGAATGGCCAACGTTTATTTAGCGTATGATACCATTTTAGATCGTAATGTTGCGGTTAAAGTATTACGTGGAGATTTAGCTAATGATGAAAAGTTTGTAAGACGTTTTCAAAGAGAAGCATTATCTGCAAGTTCTTTGTCTAATCCTAACATTGTAGAAGTATATGATGTAGGAGAAGATAATGGTGAATACTACATTGTTATGGAATATGTAGAAGGAAAACATTTAAAAACTCTTTTGAAAAAACGTGGAAAGCTTACAACTGCAGAAGTAGTAGATATAATTTTACAAATTACTAATGGTTTAAGTGTTGCTCATGATTCTTATATTATTCATAGAGATATTAAACCTCAAAATATATTAATTTTAGAAAATGGCATGATTAAAATAACAGATTTTGGTATTGCTGTTGCGATGAATGCCACTCAACTTACTCAAACTAATTCTGTAATGGGTAGTGTTCATTATCTACCACCAGAACAAGCTAGTGGTAAGGGAGCAACACTTCAAAGTGATATATATTCAATTGGAATCATGATGTATGAACTTTTAACAGGAAAACTTCCTTTTAAAGGAGATAATGCAGTTGAAATAGCACTTAAGCATTTAAAAGAACCAATGCTAAGTATCAGAGATGAGATTCCTGATATTCCTCAATCTATTGAAAATATCATTTTAAAAGCTACTGCTAAGAATCCTAAAAATAGATATGCAGATGCTAGAGAAATGAATGAAGATTTAAAAACTTGCTTAGATGAATCAAGAGCAAATGAACTTAAAATCACTTTTAAATATCCAGAAAATGACTATGATGATACAAAATTACTAAAAACTGTAAAAAGTGCAGATACTAAAAAAGAAGAGAAAAAAGAAGGTGAAGAAGTAATAGCAAAGAAAGTAAAAAAGAAAAATGATACTTCTCAAAATAAGATAGTCATTATACTTGCAAGTATATTTGTAGGGTTAGTAGTTATAGTAACAACTATATTTGCATTAATACCTTATATGACTTCATCTGCTCAAAAAGAAATTCCTAAAGTAGAAGGTTATACTGTAAAAGATGCAATTAAAGCTTTACAAGATGCCGGATTTAAAGTATCTGATGAGCAAAGAAGTGAACCAAGTGAAACTATTCCAGAAGATCATGTTACTAAAACTAGTCCTGAAATCGGTAGTATCAGAAAAGAAGGAACAGAAGTAATATTATATATATCTGAAGGGGATAAAAAAGTTTTAATCGAAGATTATGTTGGTAAAGATTATTCTGAAATAAAAGGTAAATTAGAAGGTCAAGGATTACAAGTAATTCAAGATAGAAAAGATATTCCAGCAGAAGAAATATCAAAATATAAAGAAAATATCATAATTGAACAATCATTTAAACCAGGAGAAAAGATATCTGTAGGAGCACAAATAACATTAACTATTCCTAAGATTGATAACAAATACCCTGACTTTGTTGCGGATGGTTGGTCAGTTGAAGAAGTACAAAAATTCTGTGAAGAATATGATATTAAACTTAATCCTATCAAATATCAGGTTTCTGATGAACCAGAAGGAACTATTTTAAAACAAGATAGGCCTGCAGGAAGTAAGGTAGTTAGTGGTGTTGGAAAATTAACTATAACTGTTGCCAAAGCAAAAGCTGAAGAATTACCACCAGCAGATGAAGGGGATTTAGATTAATGCAAGGGCGCATTACTAAACAAATAAGTAATCAATATACAGTTAGTACTAATGATAGAGAATTAGTATGTATGGCTCGGGGAAAGTTTCGTAATATGGGACTTTCCCCTTTGGTGGGTGATTTAGTTAGAATTGATTCAGAAACATTAACAATTGAGGAAATCTTACCTAGAAAAAATGAACTGGATCGTCCTGTTGTTGCTAACATTGATGTTGCTTTAATTGTTACTAGTGTAAAAAAACCAGATTTATCATTAAGTTTACTTGATAAAGAGCTTTCAATAATAATAAAAAATAACATTGAACCTGTAATTTGTTTTACAAAATTAGATTTGTTAACATCTAAAGAAAAGAAAGATTTAAAACCTCTGATTAAATATTATAAAAGTATAGGAATTCAAGTTTTTAACAATAAAGAAATTGGTAAAATAAAAAGATATTTAAAAAATAAGTTAGTAGTTTTAACAGGTCAAACTGGAGCAGGTAAATCTAGTTTGTTAAATCGGATTAATCCTAAACTTAACTTAGAAACTAAACCAATTAGTGAAGCATTAAATCGTGGTGTTCATACAACTAGACATACAGAAATTTATAAAGTTGGTAAGATATATTTTGTTGATACTCCAGGTTTTTCTGCTTTAGATTTAAAAGATATAAGTAAAGAAGAATTAAGAGATACTTTCTTAGAGTTTGAAAGGTATAATTGTGATTTTAAAGATTGCACTCATAATAATGAAAAGGGGTGTGGGGTAAAAATGGCATTAAGTAAAGGCTTGATTTTACCATCACGTTATATGAACTATATAAGGTTTTTAAAGGAGATTTATGAAAGTAACAGTAAGCTATATAAGTAGTATGTATGAACCACTTGAAACAATAAAATTAATAAATGATACAAATGCCGATGGTGTTCATGTTGATTTAATGGATGGGATTTATGCTGGTAATAAAAATTTTGATATTGATACTTTAATTGAATTATTTAAAGATAATAATAAACCGTTAGATGTTCATATGATGGTAAATAGTCCTAGTATGTATTTAGATAAAATAATTGCTATTGCCCCAGATTGTATATATATTCATCCTTCAACTGAGCAAGGTTTAATTGGTATATTAAATAAGATTGGAAGCCAAGAGATAAAAAAAGGAATTGCCATTAATCCCAATGAAAATATAGAAGATTTTATTCATTATTTTCCTTATGTTGATCGTGTTCTTCTAATGAGTGTTATTCCTGGAGCTGGTGGCCAAAAATTTTTGGAAGATACTCCTAAAAGATTAGAAGAGTTAAATAAACATAAAAATGAAAATAATTTTGAAATATTTGTTGATGGAGGAATAAATCCTGAAAATGTTAAACTAATAAGTACTGCAGATGGAATAATATCAGGATCATTTATCTGTAAAAGTAATAATTTTCAAGAACAAATAGATAAACTTAGAAAAGAAATGGTTTAACTGTTTCTTTTTTTATTATATTTTATTTATTATAAGATAAATATTGAATAAATATGATATACTTTAGATGGGTGTTTTTCATGTATGCAAAAGTGATTATTGAATATAGTGTTAAATCTTTAGATAAAGTATTTGTTTATCAAATACCAAAACATCTTTTGGATAAAATTAAAGTTGGGATGAAAGTTATTGTTCCTTTTGGTAATCAAGAAGTTGTAGGATTTGTTTTAGAAATTATAGATAATTTAGATGATAATTCTTTTGAAGTTAAAGAAATAAAAGATATAAAGGATCCTGAACTTGTATTAAATAGGGAATTGCTAGAATTAGGAAAATATATAAAGGATTCAACTATGTGTTCTTTAATTGCAGCATACCAAGCAATGCTTCCAGCAGGTTTCAAAGTTAAAAAAAGTAGCCAAACTTATGATAAATATGATGAATATGTTAGTTTAATAAATAAAGATGTTGCTTTAGAATATATGAGTAATTATCCAAGAAGAACAGCTCATGCAAAAGTAATAAATGAACTTTTAAAAATTGATAGAATTTTAAAAAAAGAGTTTAATGCAAAAGCGATTAAAGAATTGAAGGAAGAAAAAATTATAAATGTTGAAAAAGTACAAAAATATCGCATAAATGTTGAGGAGAAGAATGTTGAAAAAGAATTAACTCTTGAACAAGAGAATGTATATAGTGAAATTGCTTCCAATTTAAATGAGTTTAATACTTATTTGCTTCATGGAGTAACAGGTAGTGGAAAAACTGAAATATATATAAAGCTCATCAAAAAAGTAATATCATCAAATAAATATGCAATAATGCTAGTACCTGAGATTAGCTTGACAACACAAATTGCTAAGAGATTTTATGAAAGCTTTGGCAGTAATGTTGCAATTTTACATAGTGCTTTATCTAATGGAGAAAAATATGATGAATATTTAAAAATATTGCGTGGAGAAGTTAAAGTCGTCGTAGGAACAAGAAGTGCGGTATTTGCTCCATTAAAAGATATAGGAATTATTATTTTAGATGAAGAAGATTCAAATAGTTATAAGCAAGATAATAACCCAAGATATCATGCTAGAGATATTGCTATATTTAGAGCTAAGTATCATAATGTTCCTGTAGTCTTAGGATCAGCAACACCTAGCTTAGAAACAAAAGCAAGAGCAGATAAAGGTGTTTATAAATCTCTTACTTTAGATAAAAGAGTTGGAAAAGCTATTATGCCAAATATCCATATAGTTAATATGGAAGAGGAAATGAAAAAAAGGAATTTGATTTTTAGTGATCTTTTAAAAGCTAAGATATTAGAAAAATTAAAGAGAAAAGAACAAGTTATTCTTCTTTTAAATCGTCGAGGATTTTCAACTTTTATTACTTGTAGCAATTGTGGTTATACTTATAAGTGTCCTAATTGTGACATAACTTTAACATATCATAAAAGCAGTAATAATTTGATTTGTCATTATTGTGGTTACCAACAAAAAAAAGACGAGTTGTGTCCAAAATGTATGGAAAAGGCATTAAATTACTATGGTCTTGGAACAGAAAAATTAGAAGAAAGTATTAATAGTTTATTTCCTCAAGCTAGAGTTGTTAGAATGGATCAAGATACAACTAGAAACAAAGGCTCTCATGAAAAGATAATTAATGCTTTTAAAAATGAAGAATATGATATCTTACTTGGTACTCAGATGATCAGTAAGGGACTTGATTTTCCTAAAGTAACTTTAGTTGGGGTGATTAATGCAGATACAACTCTTAATATTCCTGATTATCGAAGTAGTGAAAATACATTTTCCTTACTTAGTCAAGTAGCAGGAAGAAGTGGAAGAAGTGAAATTCCTGGTGAGGTAATAATTCAAACTTTTAATCCTGATAATTATGTTTTATCTTGTGTAAAAGAAAATGATTATAATAAGTTTTATCATTATGAAATGAACTTTCGGCATAAGCTAAAGTATCCACCATATTATTATTTAGTAAGTTTGAAAGTAATTGGAAAAGATTATGAAGAAACTTTAGAATGTAGTAAGAAAGTAAAGAAATACTTAGATGAAAATTTAGAAAAAGAACTTATTGTACTTGGACCAACTACATCATCAGTATTTAAATTTAATAATGAATATCGTATGCAAATAATAATTAAGTATAAAAAAGAGTATAACTTAAAAAAAGTATTAAAAGAAATAGATGAAATGTTAGTTTTAAATAAAAAAATGAGATTAGAAATTGATTTTAATCCACTTAAGATTTAAAAGTATTGAAGTATTAATAAAAATGTAAGATAATATATTTAGGAGGATATTATGAAACAAAGTTTAAAAAGAATATTATGGGGAATTGTTTTGGTTGCAGTAGGTGTTATCTGGGGACTTAATATGTTGGAAATTACTGACATTGATATATTTTTTGATGGTTGGTGGACATTATTTATTATTGTTCCATCTTTTATTGGTTTGTTTGATCGTACTGATACTAGTAGAACTGGTAATTTGATTGCTATATTTATTGGAGTTATGCTTTTATTAGCAGCTCAAGGATATATCAGCATTGATATTACTTTAAAACTATTATTACCATTTATTGTTGTAGTAATTGGATTATCATTAATATTTAGTAATAGTATTAAAACTAAAGTTAATGAAAAAGTTAAAGGTATTGATAGCAATGAATTAGAATCAGTTGTTGCAACTTTTGGAGAACAAATTGTTAATAAAAACAACGAAGAAGTTAAAGATGCAAACCTTGATTGTGTATTTGGGGGAATAATTTATGATTTAACAGGATCAAAATTAAAAGATGAAACTGTTATTAAAGCAAGTGCAATTTTTGGTGGAGTTAAAATTACAGTGCCAAAAGATGTAGAAGTAAAAGTAAAATCTACTCCAATCTTTGGTGGGGTATCAAATCACGTTCGTGCTAAGGATGCAAAAAAAGTTATATATGTTGATGCTTTTTGCTTATTTGGAGGAATTGAAATTAAATGACAGGAATTCAAAAAGTTATAAAAGTTGTAGCTATTTGTCTTGCAGTATTTATCATTGCAACGATTGTTAATTGTATTGTCTTATTTGTTGGAACTTTTATAAATGTTGATACGAAAAGAGAATCATTTACTGAAAATTTTACTGATGTAAGAAATTTAGATATTGATATAGCTAGTGCAGATATTATAATTGAAAAGGGAACTGAATTTAAAGTTGAAGCAGAGAATGTAAGTAGTAATTTAAAAGTTAAACAACATGGAAGTACTTTAACTTTAAAAGAAAACTTTGGTTTTTTTGGCCATAGTTTTAAAAGTGGTAAGATAACTATTACTGTTTCAGAAGGAGTTCTTAATGAACTTAATATTGATACTGGTGCAGGTGCAATTGAGATAAGTGATATAACAGTTAAATTAATTGATGTCGATCAAGGAGCAGGAAGCATTAGAATTAATAATTTAGTAAGTGATAAAACCATAATTGATGGTGGTGCTGGAGAGATAGACATTAAAAACTCTAAATTAAATAACTTGGATTTAGATGCAGGTGTAGGAAGAACTACAATTGAAGGAACTATTTATGGAAAAAGTGACATTGATTGTGGAGTAGGTGAAATCAATCTAAACTTAGTTGGAGATGAATCCGTATATAAAATTGTAGCTAGTAAAGGCATAGGAAACATTAATATTAATGATGTTAATTATAAAAGTGATGAAACTTATGGTTATGGATCTAACAAAATTGATATTGATGGAGGCGTTGGTGCTATAAATATCAAATTAGATAAATAAAAAAGTTATTCGATAATTCGAATAACTCTTTTTTTATTCAGCATCTTGATTTAAATAATTTTCATCAACTTCATTAATTGCTTCATCAATTATAGCTTCATCAATTAATTCAATATAATCATCTTCGTCATCTTCTACAGTTATTTTAACTTTAGCATCACCAACAATTTCAACTCCCATTTCTTTTTCAATATCAAGTTTTACCATTCCACCATCAATTTCAACATTGGAAACTGTTGGTTGTTTTAAACATCTAACAATAATTTCGCTGCTATTATCAATCTTCGCATTTTCTTTTAGTGGAACATTTAAAGAATCACTGTAGCTGAAGTTTCTTGTTGTAACTGCTGTTTTTTTATCGTTGTCATAAGAGTACCAAACATTGATATCAAATGATCCATTAACACCAACATTTCCGCTAGAAGTTTTAGATCCATTAAATGCATGGTTTATTACCCAACAACCTAAAACAGTATTTGGTCTTTCTTCTGGTTCTAAGGTAAAAGAATTTTTATTAGTTTTTTTCGCCTTACCTATAACTGCCTTAGTAACGATTTCTTTAAAACTAGACAAACAAATCACTCTCCTATTAGAGTATATGCAAACACTAGACAAAAGTGCACACATTTTGCTATACTTAACATGGTGATAGTAATGAAGGATGAGTGCCTATTTTGTAAAATTATAAGAAAAGAGATTCCAGGTAGAATTATTTATGAAGATGAATCTATTTTTGTTTTTATGGATGCTTATCCTGAAGTTGATGGGCATACTTTAGTTATACCTAAAAAACATTATGAAGATATTTATGAAGTACCAGAAGATGTTTTAAATAATATGTTTAAAGTGGGAAAAGATATAGCAAATAAAGTAATAAATAAACTAGATAGGGATTCTTTAACATTTTTAATAAATTATGGTAATGATCAAAAAGTAAAACATATTCACTTACATTTACTTCCTAATTTTTCTAAAAGAAAAAAAGAAAAATCATTAGATGAAGTATATGAAATACTTACTAAGGAGTAATTATGGCAAGACGTAAAACAAAAAAGATATTTAAATTATTATCATGGTTATTAGTTTTAGCAGTAGTAAGCTTTGGATTTTATTTTACTTATGACCAAGTAATCAAAAATAACAATGCTTCTGACACTTCGCCAGAAACACCAGTTAAAAAACCAACTGAACCACAAGATGAAGTACATAATTTAAAGTTCTTAGCTACTGGAGATGGTTTGCTTCATAGCGTTATTCATCGAGCTTATTTAAAGAGTGATGGCACTTATGATTTTACTAAGACAGTTGAAAATATTAAAGATATTGTTAGCAAATATGATATTGCTTATTATAATCAAGAAACTCCAATGCGAGATAACTCAATAAAATATGGTGGATATCCACAATTCTACGTTCCTAAAGAATTTGGAGATGCAATGATTGATGCTGGATTTAACACTGTTTCACTTGCTTCTAATCATTCATATGACGTCGGAGAAAAGGGAGTACTAAACACTTTAAATTATTTTAAGACAACTGATGTTTTATATAATGGTATGAATGCAAGTGTAGAAGAAATGAATAACTATAATATTAAAGAAAAAAATAATATAACATATACAATGCTTGCTTATACAACTCTTGATAATGGTTTAAGACCACCGAGTTCTAAGAGTTATCTAGTTAATAAATATGATAAAGAAAGAGTTAAAAAAGATATTGAAGCGGTGCGTGATAAAGTTGACGTCTTAATTGTTGCCATGCATTGGGGCGTTGAATATGTTCATAAACCAACAGATGAGCAAAAAGAAATAGCAGAATATCTTGCAAGTTTAGGAGTAGATATTGTTGTTGGTAACCATTCTCATGTTTTACAACCAATTACTAAAGTAAATGATACGATTGTAATGTATTCATTAGGTAATTTTATTTCTAATCAATATGGAAAAGAGGATTGGAATCGAGTAGTAGGATTTCTTGCAACTTTAGATATAACTAAAACAGTACATCCAAATGGTGATGTTGAAATGAGTTTTGATAACTTAGGAGGAGAGTTAATATTTACTAAATATAAAGGACATCCAACAGCAACTTCTAGTCATACTGAACATAGAGTAATTCCTTTTAGTAAAATGGATGATGACTTTTTGCTAAGTGATTCGTATGCTAAAAGTGATACTAAAAATGATTTTAAAAGAGTGTATGAAAAATATGTGGGAATACTAGAAAGTATGGGTACTGATTTAAATGTAGCTCCCCTTAAAAATAGTAATTAAAAAATACCAAAAATGGTATTTTTTTGTTATAATTATTTTAGAGGTGTATATGACAAAATTTAAATTAGAAAATAAGGAAGAGGTACTTGCCAATTATCAAAATGTATTAGTATTTGCTAATGATGCAGACTACTACTTAGATGTTTTTATAACAAATAAAAGATTAGTGCTACTTACAGATATTAATAAATATTTTGATTATATAAATACATTTCGTGATAAAGGACAAGCTATACCAGCAGAATATGAAATGGTATTAGACTTAAAAAAAGAAAAAATAAAAAGCATTAGTTATATTGATGAGTATAATCATATAACCTTAAATGATAAAGATGATACTTTAGATATTTATACCGAAAGTATAGAAAAATATTTTGAATAATAGATTGGATGATTGGTATGTTTATAGGATCACATGTTAATTTTAATACTGAACAATTATTAGGTTGTGCTAAGCAAGCGGCATCTTTCGGAGCAACAACATTTATGTTTTATACTGGAGCTCCTCAAAATACAATGAGAAGAAGTATTGAGGAAGAAAAGACAAAAGAAGCAATTAGCTTTATGAAAGAAAACGGTATTTCTTTAGAAAAAGTTATCTGCCATGCTCCTTATATAATTAATTTAGCTAATAAGAGTAAGTCAGATGCTTGGGACTTTTCCATAAAGTTTTTGCGTCAAGAAATAGCAAGAATTACTGAAATGAATGTGGGATATATTGTTGTTCATCCAGGAAACAGCTTAACTATGGATAGAAGAGAAGCTTTAAAAAATATTGCTGATGCTCTAAACTTTGTTATTGATGAAGATACTAAACCAATGGTTTTACTTGAAACAATGGCCGGTAAAGGAACGGAATGTGGTACTAATATTGATGAATTAAAATATATTATAAATAATGTTAAACATCAAGAAAAGCTAGGAGTTTGCTTAGATACTTGTCATTTAAATGATTCTGGAATTGATATAAAAGAAATAGATGATTATCTAAAAGAATTTGATGAAAAAATTGGTATTGATAAAATAAAATGTGTTCATGTAAATGATAGTAAAAATGAACTAGGTTCTCATAAAGACCGTCATGCTAATATTGGTTATGGAACAATTGGTTTTGATACATTATTAAATGTCATTTATTTGGATAAATTAAAAGATGTTCCTAAGATATTAGAAACACCATGGATTGAGGATTATCCTCCATATAAATTTGAACTAGAAATGATTAAAAGTAAAACTTTTAATCCTAATTTAGAAGAAAATGTCAAAGATTATTATAACAATGAACCAAATTTTTGATAATATTCGTTGAATACTTGTTTGATCTTTTCAAAATTTTCTGGTGTAAATTTATTTTTGTAACGATCTATTTCAAAAATACTAGGATTTTTGAAGACTTCCTTCCAATTTTTTTTAACAAAAGTATATGTGAAGTCTAATTCTTCGGGGCTTAAATTAGCTCCTTTTTTTATGGCAAAACCATTTATATCCTCTTTAGTTAAACGATCCATATATCTTTCAATTATATTATACATATTATTCACCTAGTATATTGTATGTAAATTTTAAAAATAGGAATACTAAATATTATGAAAAAGAAAATCGGCTATGGCATAATTATTATAGTATTTGTTATATTTGGAATAAAAATTGGCATGATAAAATCTAATTCTTCTTATTATGAAGAAAAATTAAAGGAAAAGACTAGTGTTTATGTAAATGGTAGCAGTGCACCAAGAGGAAGAATTATTGATACAAATGGCAAGATTTTAGTAGATAATGTAGGAGTAAAAACTATTTTTTATAATAAGATAAAAGGTATAAGTGTAGAAGATGAATTAGAAATAGCTAGTGTCTTAGCAGAAATACTTGAGATAAAACCAGGAAATATTAGTGCTTTAAAAACTTATTATTTAGCAACAAATAATAATGGTAAAGATTTGATTACTAAAGATGAATATCGTTTGGTGGAAGAAAGAAAGTTAGATAGTAAAAAGATAAATGAATTAAAGCTAGAAAGAATAACTGATGAGATGATATCTTATGATGACTTTACCAAAAAAGTTGCTCATATATACGCTTTAATGAATGAAGGATATATTTATAGCAAAAAAGAAATATTAAAAGATGTAAGTGAAGAAGAGTATGCAAAAGTAATTGAAAGTAGTATTCCTGGGGTAACGGGAGAACTTACTTGGGAAAGAGTTTATCCTTATGGAGAAACCTTGAAAAATATTTTTGGATCCATTGGTAAAATTACTAAAGAAATGAAAGATGAATATTTAAAAAGGGGATATGAACTGACAGATGTAGTAGGAATAAGTTATTTAGAAATGGAGTATGAAGAATATTTAAAAGGAGGAAAAGCTAAGTATTTAGTAGAAGGTGATAACACTTTAACTAAAGTAGAAGAGGAAGTTAGAGGAAATGATTTAGTTCTTTCCATAGATATTGATTTGCAAATGAAAGTTGATGAGATATTAAAAGATAAAATTTTACTTGGAAAAAAATATGCTAATACCGAATATTACAGAGAGTCATATGCTTTAATTAGTGATCCATATACAGGATCAATTATGGCGATTTCAGGAATGCGATTAAATGATGATAATTCATTTACCGATATTAGTTTAAATACAATTAATAAGTCGTATACGATGGGAAGTGCAGTGAAGGGTGCTACAATAAGCGTAGGATATAAATATAATCTTATTACTCCAGGTAAAAAAATTACGGATAGTTGTGTAAAACTATATTATATTCCACAAAAATGCAGTTTTAAAAGTCTTGGTAAAATAGATGATTTAAAAGCTTTAGCATATTCATCGAATTATTATCAATTTATGATTGCTATTGGTTTAACTGGTAATAAATACACACCTAATATGAAGTTAAATGCAACAGATGAGCATTTTAAAATTTATCGTGATATGCTTGCTAGTTATGGTTTGGGAGTTAAAACAGAAATAGACTTACCAAATGAACAAACAGGAATAATTGGAAAAACGGTAGCAGATGATTTACTTTTAAATTTAGCAATTGGACAGTATGATACATATACACCGATACAAATGCTACAATATATCAATAGTGTAGCAACTGGTACTAGATTAAAGCTTTCTTTAATGAAAGAAATAAGTGATGGCAAAAAAATAATAAAAACAGGAGAACTACAGAAATTGAATGATGTAGATTTAGAGCCTGTTTATTTAGAGAGAATAAAAGAAGGAATGAGACTTGTTCTAAGTGAAGGTACTGGTAAAATTTATGTGCCACAGGGATTAGACTTTGCAGGAAAAACCGGTACTAGTGAATCATTTTTAGATTCAGATGGTGATGGTGTAGTGGATGTAGCCACAATTACTTCAACATTTGCAGGTTTTTACCCTTCAGAAGATCCTAAATATAGCTTAGTAGTAATAACTCCAAATATATCCCATAATAATGGAAAAAATAACACCAAATATTATGGTGCTAGTAAAATATCTAAAGATATAATTAATTATTTAAATGAATCTATTTGATTTTTTCTCTTATTCTTTTAATTTCTTCTTTTTTGATTGGAAGACCTAATCTTAATATTTCAGCAGGAGTATAAATTGATGCAATATTATCAATCATAATACTTCTGTTTTTATCATAAAAATCTTGTTGTTTTAAAAAATCACTATGAATGGTAGCTAAAAATAGTTCAAGAGGAGATTTACCCAGTAAGTATCCACGATTAATAGTATAGTTTAGATCATTTAATTCTCCAGTATAGTTAAATCCTCCTTGTAAAGCGACATTTACTAAAGTTGCTAAAGCATCGATGTCTGCCATTCTTTCAATAGGATATATTTCGTGAAGAAGATGATAATGGATTCTTTTGGGTAACTCTCCATATCCTATAAAGTCGAGACACAACGTATATATTTGAGCTTCGAAGTCATCTTCACTGTCAGTTTTTTTCCATTGGAAGACATGATTTATTTCATGAAGTAAAATGAAAAATAAGTTAAAAATCTCTGATTCTGTTGTAAAAGTATCCCCCTTGCTACCAAGGTATCTTAAAAGCCATTTTAGATCTATAGTGAGTCTTGTTTTGCTACGACTATATGAAAAGCAACGAGACTCATTTTTTAAGAATAATATTTTACTAATATAACCTTCTAGTTTATAGGCCTCGGCCACTTGAGAAATAAAGTCATAAACATCTTGTTCATTTATGCTGGCTTTTTCTTGAATGATTTTTAATATTATATCTTCCATACAATCATTTCCTTAATCATTTATTATAATCAATTGTGGCAAAATTGCAATATTTGGTTGAAAAATCCAATAATTTTGGTATAATTATATAGATATTATTAGTGAGGAGGAATTATTTATGGCAAAAAAAGAAAATCGTAGTGAAGTTACCATGAGATGTTCTGTATGTGGTTATGAATTACGCCCTGTTAGTAAGAATAAGAAAAATACTCCGGATCGTCTAGAATTAAATAGATATTGTCCAAAATGTAGAAAGACTGTACTTGCTAAAGAAAAGAAGTAATTAAGAAAGTGAGGATAAAGTATGGATATTAATATTAATGATATTAAAAATGGTATGACCATTATAATGGATGGAAGTCTATACTCAATAGTTGAATTTCAACACGTAAAACCTGGTAAAGGTCCTGCTTTTGTTAGAATTAAAAGAAGAAATTTAAGAACTGGTGCAGTTACTGAAGATACATTTAATACTAATATAAAAATAACAAAAGCTCATATTGAAAAAGTAAAAGCTCAATACTTATATAGTATGGGTGAAACTTATGTGTTTATGAACAATAATACTTATGAACAAATTGAAATTCCAGCTTCTGTTTTAGGTAGTCAAGTAGACTTTATTAAAGAAGGATTAGAAATCGATATTGATAACTTTGAAGGAGAAATTATTGGTATAACATTACCTGAAAAAATTGAATACGAAGTTATTGAAACTGAACCAGCAGTAAAAGGTAATACTACTAATAATGCACAAAAAGATGCTAAAGTAGAAACTGGTTATGTTGTAAAGGTTCCTTTATTTATTAATGAAGGAGAAAGAATTGTAATTTCTACAAAAGATGGTAAATATTCTGGAAGAGCTTAGGCTCTTTTTTATTTTGCTTTAATATGTTAAAATGATTATGGTGAGAATAAATGATATCAATAATAAATAATGTTAATAATTTAAGTGAAAATGATATTACTGAAACTGTTACAAGAGTAAAAGCTTTGATTATAAATTCGAAAAATGAAATATTACTTGGCCATTCTCATTGTGAATATCAGTTTCCAGGAGGTCATATTGAAGGAAATGAAAATCTTTTACTAGGACTTAAAAGAGAACTTTTAGAAGAAACTGGATTAGAATATGATACAACTAACTTAGAACCTATTGGAGTTGCTATCGGTTTCCATAAAGATCATCCAGAAGTAGGTAAAAATAGAAAAACAGTTATTTATTATTACGAAATCAAGGATGATAGAATACCTGATTTATCAAATACCAACTATACAGATGAAGAATTAGATGGAAACTTTACTCTTAGATATGTTCCTTTAAGTATCGTTGAAGATGTTTTAAAAAGAAATGTTGAAGTCTGTGGTGATGGTGGAGGTATTTCTGATGAAATGCTTAAGCTATTTGAAGCATATCTTCATAAAATTGAATAAAATAATAAAATCCTTTCCATAAATAATGTGAAAGGATTTTATTTATGGCTAAATATAAAGTAGATATAACGGGAATAAATACAAGTGATATTAAAGTATTAACAAATGAAGAAATGACTGAATTATTTGTAAGATACCAACAAGGAGATTTAGATGCTAAAGATAAGCTTATTAATGGTAATTTAAAATTAGTATTAAGTATTTTAAGATCATTTAATAGGGGAGATGTCAATTTAGATGATCTGTTTCAAGTGGGAGTAATTGGTCTTATTAAAGCTATTGATAATTTTGATCTGTCTTATGGACTAAAGCTTTCTACTTATGCGGTTCCTCTCATAATTGGTGAAATCAAAAGATACTTAAGAGATAATACAGCGATGCGTGTAAGCAGAAGTACAAAAGATTTAGCTTATCAAATAATAAAGTTTAAAGATAATTATTTAAGTGAACATGGAGTAGAACCACCAGCAAGTCTTATTGCATCTTCTTTAGGAATTGATGAATATTTAATTTCTTATGCTTTAGATGCTTTAAAAGATCCAGCTAGTATTTTTGAACCGATTTATAATGATGGAGGAGATACAATATATCTTTTTGATCAACTGGCAGATACAAAAGAAAAAAACAATGATAAGGATATGATTATATCTTTAAGAAGAGCACTTTTAAAAATAAAAGAAAGAGAAAAAAACATCTTATTAGAAAGATTTATTGTGGGTAAAACTCAAATGGAAATTGCTGATGAGTTAGGTATTAGTCAAGCACAAGTATCACGAATAGAAAAAAGCGCTATTGACAATGTTCGTAAACTTATAAAGTAATGTAAAGTGAAAGTTTTTTTGGAGTTTGTCTTGAATTTAAAAAGTGGTTGTGATATATTTAATTCAAGATAAGGAGTTGACAATAAGTGAACGAAGAAAAATTAAATGAAAACGTTGAAGTTACATCAAATGAAATAATGCCAGAAACACCAACTGGTAAAGAAAAGAAAAATAAGAAAGGAATAATTGCTATAGTAATAGGTATTATACTTGTTATCGCAATAGTATTAGTAATAGTTTTTAAGGGTAAGATTTTTGAAGATGTTTCTAAGACTAATGATGCTGGAGTTGGAAAATTAGCGAATGAATATCGTATGTCAGGAAATGGTTTAGAAGACTTTGATTTAAGTTTTCTAAAATTAGAAAACAAAAAAGAAAATATAGTGTATAGTCCAATTTCTATTAAGTATGCACTAGAAATGTTAAAAGAAGGAACAAGTGGAGATTCTTATAAACAATTGGATGCTTTAGTAGGTGATTATAAATCTAAAAAAATAAACAATTCTAAAAATATATCATTTGCTAATGCACTATTTGTTAAAAATTCTTTTAAAAACAGTGTTAATAATTCTTATATAACTACATTACAAGAAAATTTTGGAGCAGATGTAATATTTGATTCATTTGTAAATGCTAATATTTTAAATTCATGGGTAAAAGATAAAACTCTTGGTTTAATTGATAACATGTATGATGACATTTCAGAGCTTGAATTTATTTTGGTTAATGCTTTAGCTATTGATATGGATTGGGTTAACGTAATTCAATTTGAAAGTATCTGCGATGATAGTGGTTGTGATTCGTTAGGTATAGACTATTATATAGATTATTATCATGCTAACAAAGATAATGTAGAAGGTGAATATGCTTTTTCAGATATAATTGTAGGATTTGATTCTCAATATCAAGCAATGGACTTTGCAGGTAATAAACGTGTTATTGCTCCAGAATTTGCAGCAGTAATAAACAATTATGATATTGTAAAAACTTTAGGTGAAGAAAATATTCGAAAAATAGTTAGAGATGCCTTAAGAGAATGGAAAAAAGATAATCCTGGTGTAGGTGGTTGGGATGAAGATGAAAGCTATGCCGATGAAGAAGCATACTTAGATCTATTTATTAAAGAATTAGATAGCAATTATAAAAATAATGCATATTCAACTGACTTCTTTGTATATGATGATGAATATGTAAAAACTTTTGCTAAAAATTTAAAAACTTATAATGGAACAACACTTCAATATGTAGGCATAATGCCAAAGAAAGATGATTTAAGTACGTTTATAAATAAAACGTCATCAAAAGATTTAAATAAAATAATTAATAATTTAAAAGATGTATCAAAAGCTAATGAATTTGAAGATGGATATTTTACTTATGTTCATGGATCAGTGCCTTTATTTAATTTTGATTATCAATTAGATATAATGAAAGATTTAAAAACTTTGGGAATCACAAATGTATTTAATCAAAAAAAAGCTGACTTATCAAAAATTACTAATGATGAAGGCATGTATATTGATGATGTATCTCACAAAGCGACTATTGATTTTTCAAATCGTGGCATAAAAGCTGGTGCAGCAACAGCAGCTGGTGGAGCAGGTAATGAAGAAGATGGATTTGATTATTTCTTCAAAATGCCAACTAAAGAAATAGACTTAACATTTGATAATCCATATATGTTCTTAATTAGAGATGTTGATACCGGAGAAGTTTGGTTTGCTGGAAGTGTTTATGAACCAACTAAAGCTATGGAAAACGAAGGATTAGATTGGTAAATATAAGACTGGATATTAATCCAGTTTTTTTAATATAATTAAATGGTGGTACTTATGTATTTAAGTGAATTGCAAAATAAAGATATTATAAGTGTGAAAACAGGAGTTAATTTAGGCAGAATAGTGGATGTTTTAGTAAATAGTGAAGGAAGAGTAATTAGTTTTATTGCAGAGGATAAAAAGCTTTTTAGAAAGGTAATTAAAAATACCGAATTTACTTTTGATTTTAATGATATAGCTAAAATTGGAACAGATTGTATACTAGTAAATAAGTAGATTTTATGATATATTATAAACATGAGAAAGAAAAGTTTAATTGTGGCATTAATTGTTTTTTTATCTGATTTATTTATTAAGCATATTATAAATAAGTTTTTTTATTATGGTAAATTAAATACAGTTATTCCTAAGTTTTTTTATTTAACAAAAGTTTATAATGAAGGAGCAGCATGGAGCACTTTTAGTGGTAGCGTTTATCTTTTGATTGGAATTGCTATAGTTGCTTTTTTTCTACTTCTAATTTATCAAAAAAGTTTCTTAGAAAATAAAAAAAACATGGTAACTTTTGGTCTTATATATGGTGGACTTTTTGGTAACTTAGTTGATCGTATTTTTAGAGGACATGTTATAGATTATTTAAAATTTGATTTTGGAACATATGAATTTCCTGTATTTAATTTAGCAGATATTGCTATAGTTATAGGATTTATATTAATAATATATAGCATATTTAAAGGAGAAGACAAAAATGGAAGTAAAAGTAGAAGTAAGTGATATTAGAATTGATAAGTATCTTTCTGGTGTAATAGATGAAAGTCGTGAAAATATTGTTAAAATGATTGATGCTGAATTTATTTTAGTTGATGGCAAAAAAGTAAAGCCAAGTTATAAAGTAAAAATTGGAGAAGTAATAGAGATTAAAGAAGGTTTTAAAAAAGAAGTACATGTTGATGCAACTCCAATGAACTTAGATATTGTTTTTGAAGATGAATACTTAATGGTTATAAATAAACCAAGTGGATTAGTGGTTCACCCTGGTAATGGTAATCATAGTAATACTTTAGTAAACGGCCTTAAATACTATACAGATAATCTAAGCGAAGGGTCTGATGATTTACGTCCCGGTATTGTTCATCGCCTTGATAAAGATACTAGTGGCTTAATGCTTGTTTGTAAAAGTGATAAGTGTCATGAACTACTTGCAGATGATTTTAAAAACAAAAGAGTATATCGTGAGTATGTTGCTTTACTTGAAGGAGTATTTCCTCAAGAAAAGGCAATAGTTGATGCTCCAATCGGAAGAAGCAAGGAAAACTTTCAAAAAATGGCCATTATGAAAGATGGTAAGAATGCTGTAACTCATATTGAGATTATTAAAAGGTATAAAGAACATAGCTTAGTTAAATTAGTCTTAGAAACAGGAAGAACGCATCAAATTAGAGTGCATTTATCAAGTATTGGTTATCCAGTTTTTAATGATCCTTTATATGGCAAGAAAAAATGCACAGAATTTGGTCAATTCTTGCATTCTCGATATATTAAATTTACACATCCAATTACAAAAGAAATTTTGGAATTTGAAAGAGATGTTCCTCAAGAGTTTTCGGGCTTTTTGAAAACATTAGAAGAAGATAACTAAGTTTTTAATAATTAAAAACAATATAAACAATAAATAGGGTATGGATCTAAGAGGTACATATCCTATTATTCTTTTTAAGTCTTTAATCAGTAATAATACAAATATAAATAAAATTAATATATTAATAAAACTGAAAAGATAATTTTTAAAATAAAGATAGTATAATGCAAATGATATATTTAAAAGTAAGTTGGTAAATAGATAAAAAGTCATGCTGTTATCAATTAAATGATAGTTGTTTAAATTTAAAATTACTGTTAATAATAAGAAGACTGAAAGAGTGTAAAAAATATATTGAAGCATCTGGCCACCTCTTTACTAAATATATGATTTATTGTAAAATAAAAGAACAAGGAGAGATTATTTATGGCATCTGTAGTGATACAAAAAAATGATCAAATAATGATGAGCTTAGTTCATTATTTTGTAACAAAAAAAGATT
>CAZSXH010000004.1:0-22217 GCA_964611015.1 uncultured Muribaculaceae bacterium | reverse complement strand
GTTACTTTGGCAACCATTACTTTTATAGTAACAACATTGTCTTCTTCTTTTGCTTCATAAATATTATATAAATAGTTTACTTTAGTTTCTTCTTTAGATTCTCCTAAAAACATTTCGTTAAAATATAAGAATCTTGTATTATTATACTCAAACGCTTCTTTTGGAAGAGTTGTTTCATTACAAAATATTTTTTTAGCACTAGAAATCAAGTTTTCTTCACTAAATGTTGTTAAGTTATTATTTATAGTTTTTTCATCAGCTGGCATATTATAATAAGCAATTTTTAGTTTAAGAATATCACTAATATTTTCTTTACTATAAGTTGTGTTATAAAGATCAAATATTTCTTGGTCATTTATTTGCATGTTTTTAACAAGATAGCCATATTTGTTAATATAATAAGTATTATCATATTCTTCTTTTTCAACAACTGGTTCTTTAACTTCATCTTTAGCAGTTTCTTTTCGGTTAAAAATATTAAAGTAATCAACATCATATAAACAGTATGAAAAGTAACCAACGATTGCTAACAAAATAATAATTACTAAATCTCTTCTAAAGATTTTAGCATTTTTTCCTCGAACAAATTTCTTTTCTTCTTCTTTCATTCTTTTTTCAACACTAACTTCAACTTGTTCAGATACTTTTTCTTGAAGTTCTGTAATTATCTTGTTTTTTTCATCTGTTAACTTTGTTTTAATTTCATCTATTATTTCTTTAGTATCAATGCTGTTAATAACTTTTTCTTCATCCTTCTTTTTTGCCATTATACTACCTCACTTCTTAACTAAATTATAACATAGGATATTTTTTGCCAAAAATAATTTATAAAATATTGTGTTAAAAAGT
Organism: uncultured Muribaculaceae bacterium; assembly: GCA_964611015.1. Classification (GTDB taxonomy): domain Bacteria; phylum Bacillota_I; class Bacilli_A; order RF39; family UBA660; genus Onthocola_B. The sequence goes on along the minus strand of CAZSXH010000004.1, from coordinate 21,368 downwards.
GTCCAGTTCTTTTGGGAAAATTATTAGGCTTTTTTCATATAATGTAGTGGTGAATAAAATTTGAATATATCAAAAGGTGACTATGTCACAAGAAATAGTTATGGAAATGACACTTATTTTAAAGTTATTAACATTAAAGATGGTGTTGCTTATTTAAAAGGGGTTGAAGTAAGACTTTATGCTGATGCCACTTTAGAAGATCTAAGAAAAGAAGAGGAAGTAAAGGAAGAAGATGTAATTGATGAAATCGACATAAGAGATGATGAACTAACTCGAGGTGAATACTTTTATTTGCCTGCCAAAGTACTACATATAGATGCCGATGAAGATTACTTGCAACGTTGCTTAAAGTTTTATAAAAGAAATGGTATTCTTGCTGCAGGTAAAAAAATAAACGAAAAAAACATTTATGAACAAATACCATTATTATTAAAGGAATGTAAGCCTGATATTGTTATTATTACAGGACATGATGCTTATTTAAAGAAAAAAGGAAATGTTAAAGACATTAACAATTATAAAAATTCTTTATATTTTGTAAAAGCAGTAAAAGCTGCAAGAAATTATGAAAAGAGTCATGAAAAGTTAGTAATTATTGCCGGTGCATGTCAAAGCGATTATGAAGAATTAATTAAAGCAGGAGCAAATTTCGCTTCAAGTCCTAAAAGAATAAACATTCATGCTTTGGATCCTGCTATTATTGCAAGTTCAATTGCTTTAACTGAGAGAAATAAAGAAATAAACTTAAAAGAGTTGCTTGATAAAACCAAATATAAAGAAGATGGTATGGGAGGTCTTATGTGCAATGGTCTTATGTATGTAGGATATCCAAGATAGGAGAAATATGAATCTTAATATTGTAAAAGAAGAGATTAGTAAACATTTAAACGCTAAAGTGTTAGTTTCTGTTTATGGCATGCGTAATAGAGTAAATAGATATGAGGGAAAAATTTATAAAGTGTACCCAAATATATTTACTATCTTAGAAAATGGAGAAGAAAAAAGTTTTCCTTATCGTGATGTTATAACGGGAGAAGTAAAAATAAAATATTTGTAATAATAAAACTTGAAAAAAGCAAATATTTATTTTACAATTAATATAGATACGATAGAGGAGGAAATATGGAAATAACAAAATTAGATATTTATCGTCGCGAAAAAGAGGGATCAAGATTAAAAGCATTTGTTGACTTTACACTTGATGATTGTTTAGCTATTAGAGGTGCTAAAATAGTTGAGGGAAATACAAGATTATTTGTATCAATGCCTGGAAAGTTTAACAAAGAAGGTAAAGAAGAAAATGTAGTATTTCCTACTAATAAAGAAACAAGAGAAAAATTTGAAAAAGTCATTTTAGACGAATACAATAGATTGGTTTCAGAAGATTAAGGTTATATCTTAATCTTTTTTTTTGTAATTTTTGTCGATTTTTGGCGTACGATTCATATAATAATATTATTGACATAGTCTTATGTTATATGCTAAAATCAAATTCGTCGCTAAAAAAAGGAGAGATTACAATGTTAAAAAATATTGAATATGTTTACGGAACGATTAATGATAAAAAAGTATTACTTGGAGCAAAAGTATTTTTGTTTGATGGTGAAAAAATTGTAGTGGAAGAAGTATATGTAGGATTACCGTTTGTACTTGATGATATATTAGAAAGTACAATTAATGCTAGTACACTAGGAGTTACAAATCTAAATGCCTTTTCAATGCAATATAAAGCTTTAAATGCTGCTGGTGTTGTTTATTTTCCTCAAATTGAGAAATATTACTTTTTAGAAAAAGGAGATAAAGTATTACTTTGGAATGGAAATGATAGAATAGAAGATACTTTAGAAGCTGCATTAGATGAATATCGAGAAAGAACAGTTGATGCTGCTTTGGAAGAAAAGCTTAATGCTAAAAGACAAGAGTATCTTAATTTAGATCCAGCAAACTCATTAGCGGAGTTATATGGTTTATCATTAAGTCGCCAAAGACCAGAAGTATCAAGTAGATAGAATATTCTATCTACTTTTTTCATACATTTAAGTGGTGATAACATGGAAGGCATAAGTTTTGGAACACAAGAAGTAAAAATGATCGATAGATCTAGTATTAGCATAACTGGAGTAAATAAAATAGTAAGTTTTGATGATGAAGAATTTCTAATGGATACTTCTATGGGTAATTTAAGAATTCTTGGAGAAAGCTTAGAACTATTAAAATTAGATACTAATGATGGAAATGTTAAAATTAAAGGCAAAATTAATTCATTTACCTTTATTGATGGTAGAGTAAAAAATAAGGAAGATGGGTTAATAGCAAAGCTATTTAAATAATGGATAGTACAGTACAGTTGTTTTCTTTTCTTACTTCATTTTTATATGGTGCTTTATTCTACCTGCTGGCACGATTTAATAAATTTATTTTAAAAAATCATAAAGAAATATTCAAACTGTTTATAAATATAGTTTTTGTTATTGATATGGTAATTTTGTATATTTATATAATGTTTAAAATTAACAAGGGAGTAATACATATATACTTTATAATTGCCTTAATATTAGGTTTTATATTAATGATGTCTTATTTTGACAAAATAAAACAGTTTTGTAAAATTCACGTAAAAATAAAAAATAATTAAGATAATTCCAAAAATCTTAATTATTTTTTGTTATAATTTTAGTACAAAAGAGGGTGAGTACATTTTGAAAAAAACTAAAAGAGAAAAGAAAAGATTAATGGCTATATCTATCGTCATTGTTGCTTTAATTATCTCCTTAGTAAATTCAGTTGCTAAAGATTGGGTAAAAGTAATGGAAAACAAAAATAAAATTGAAGAGCTAAGTGTTGCTTATGAAAATTTATTAAATGATGAAGAAAAGTTAATTAGTCAAGTGACAAGATTACAAGACGAAGATTATATAGCAAGATATGCTAAAGAAAAATATATGTACTCAGGAAATGGAGAAATAATTATAAGAATGGATTAATTAAAATTCATTCTTTTTTATTACATTATCAATTAAGCCATATTTTTTAGCTTCTTCTGCACTTAAAAAGTTATCTCTTTCCGTATCATTATTGATTTTTTCTAATGGTTGTTTTGTATTATTGGAAAGAATTTTATTTAATTTTTCTTTTAATTTTATAATTCGCTCTGCCGCAATTTTTATATCACTTGCTTGGCCTTGAGCCCCACCAAGAGGTTGATGAATCATAACTTCAGTGTTAGGAAGGGCATAACGAACATCTCCGCTTGATAATAAAAACGCAGCCATACTAGCGCACATGCCAACACCAATAGTAATAACCTTACTTTCAATATATTGCATAGTGTCATATATTCCCATGCCAGCAGTTATTGCTCCTCCGGGACTGTTTATATATAAATAGATGTCTTCATGACTGTTGTTGTCTAAGTATAGAAGCTCACTGATTACAATGTTTGCAGTGTAATCATTAATTTCTCCAACTAAAAATACAATTCGGTCTTTAAGCATCCTTGAATATAAATCATAAGCGTATTCTTTATTGCTACTTTTTTCTATTACAGTTGGTATTATATTCAAAATTATCACCTAAATAAATAATAGTAAAAAATAATCATTTTTATTCACAAATATAGAAATAATTGATATAATTAATTAAGAATAGAGGGAAATCTGATGGATACAGCTAAAATAACATTTAATGATGGATCTATACATGAATATGAAAAAGGTTTGTCTTTTTATGAAGTTAGTAAAGATTATGCCATGGATAACATTGTAGGATTTAAAATTAACAATGAAGTATTTTCTTTAGATAAAGTTGTAAGTAAAGATGCAAAAATAGAATTTATTAATACAAATGATTTAATTGGAAACAAGATATATAAAGCTGGTTTGAAGTTTTTGTTTGAAGTTGCTTTAAAAGAATGTTATCCAGATTTAGAAGTTAGCTATGAACATAGTGTTCCAAGGGGAATGCTTGCAATGGTTATAGGGGATAAAGTTTTAAGTCAAGATGATATTACAATTATAAAAGGGAAAATGAGTGAAATAATATCTAATGATGATGTTATTGAAAAACTTAATATACCTCCGAAAGACGTTATTAAGTATTATGTTTTGAAAGGCGAACACGAAAAAGCAAGTAATATTCAAAATGTAAGTGATAAGATTGTTAATTTATATAAATTACGAGGAAGATTAAATTATTATTATTCCTTAATGCCTTATAGTACTAAAGCAATAGATAAATTTGAATTAGTTTACTTAGGAAAAAACCGAATAGTGTTTTTGTTTCCAACAGTAAGAAGTAACGGATTTGTTCCTGAATATGTACATTATGATAATATTATTGAATCGTTCTTAAATGGTAAAGAATGGTTAAGTAACATGAACATGCGTTATATTGCTAATTTAAATGGTACTATTAGTAGTGGCAAGATAAAAAATTTCATCAGATCTAATGAGTTGGTATTTAATTTAAACATATCAAAAGTAGTAGATGAGATAATAGATAAAAAAGATGTTAAGTTCATCTTAATTGCTGGTCCTTCTTCCTCAGGAAAGACGACTACAACTAATAGAATATCATCACAACTTGAAGCAATGGGATATGACCCAATACCTATTAGTTTAGATGATTACTTTATAGATCGTGATAAGACGCCAAAAGATGAAGATGGAAATTATGATTACGAATGTTTAGAAGCAATTAATACGGAATTATTTAATAATAATTTAGAAAAATTATTAAATGGTGAAGAAGTATGTTTTCCGAGTTATAACTTTATAACAGGAAAAAGTGAATTAAGTAAAAATAAAGTAAAAGCAAAAGATAATAGTATTTTCTTAATTGAAGGGTTACATTCATTAAATGATGAAGTAACAAAAAATATTGAAAATAAATATAAATATCGAATTTATTTAAGTCCATTTATACCTCTTAATATAGATAAACATAACTATATTTCAACGCTTGATCTAAGGTTGTTAAGGCGCATTGTAAGAGATAATAGAACTCGTGGTTATAGTGTTGTTGAAACAATTGATGCATGGCAAAGAGTTAGAAATGGAGAAGAAAAGTACATATTTCCATTTATTCATCAAGCAGATGCTATTATTAATACAGCACTTGCTTATGAAGTTGGAGTATTAAAAGTGTATGTGGAACCGCTTTTATTATCTGTGAGCGTTGATTCCATGTATTATGAAGAAGCAAGAAGACTTGTGGATTTCTTAAAGCAATTTTTCCCTATACCAGGGGAATATGTAACAGATGAATCAATACTAAGAGAGTTTATAGGAGGAAAGTATAATGATTAAAGTAGCGATTAATGGTTTTGGTAGAATTGGGAGACTTGCATTTAGACAAATTGTCACAGCAACAGATTTTGATATTGTTGCAATCAACGATTTAACTAATGCAGAGGATTTAGCATATTTAGTAAAATATGACACAGTACATGGAGCATTCCATGAAGATGAAATTGAAGCAGTTGGAGATGAAATAGTAATTGCTGGTAAAAAAAGAATAAAAGTATATTCAGAAATGGATCCAGAAAAATTACCTTGGAAGGATTTAGATGTTGATTTAGTCCTTGAATGTACAGGTAGATTCACATCTGTTGAAGATGCTAGTAAGCATATTACTGCAGGGGCTAAAAAAGTAATAATATCTGCTCCAGCAAAAGGTGATGCTAAAACTATCGTTTATAGCGTAAATGATAATACATTAACAAAAGAAGATACTGTAATATCTGCAGCAAGTTGTACTACAAACTGCTTAGCACCAGTATTAAATGTTATTCATAAAAATATTGGTATTAAAAAAGGGTTCATGACAACTGTTCATGCCTATACTAATGATCAAGCAACTTTAGATATTGCTCATAAAAAAGGGATTATGGCAAGACGTGGAAGAGCATGCGCTCAAAACATAGTACCAGCATCTACTGGAGCAGCTAAAGCTATAGGATTAGTTATTCCTGAATTAAATGGCAAATTAGATGGTAATGCTTTAAGAGTTCCAGTTGCAGATGGTTCAATAATTGATGTAACTTTAGAACTTAATAGAAATACTTCTGTTGAAGAAATTACTAAATTACTTCAAGATAACCAAAGTGAAGTTTTAAAGATTTCAATGGATCCAATTGTTTCAAGTGATGTACTTGGTAAAAAATATGGAGCTGTTGTTGATGGTCTTTCAACTAGCATTGTTGAAAGTGATGGTACTCAACTTGTTAAAGTAATTGCTTGGTATGATAATGAATACGGTTATACTGCGCAAATGCTTAGAACAGCTAAAAAATGGTTTGAATAAAAATTAAGAGTAGATTATTTTTCTACTCTTTTAATTTTGATATGATAAAATTATATTGTGGAGAGTATTATGAAAAAAAGAGTAATGTTTGTTTCTATTGTTGCAATAATTATATTGATTTCTTTTAGTGTTTTAGCAATATGGAATAACATAAAAAACGAAAAAGAAGCAAGAGAAAACGCCATATTATATCAAGAGAGATATGATAAGTTAATGTCTAATATTAAAAATACAAAGAAGATTGTTATTGGTAGTTTAGCAGCTCATTATGAAAATATAGATGAAATAAAGGCAAGTGAACAAATTGAGTCACATCGTGAAACATTTATAGTAATAAAGACTATCGATTCTAAAGAAGAAATAAAAGAATATATAAATATATTTTTACATATTAAACTTGGTGAACCAAAAAAAGAATATGTAATTCCTGCAGTTATCCCAAATTATTTAATAAGATTGCTTGATGATTCTGGAGATATAATTGAAGACTTTACTTGTGATTATTTTTCTTATTTGACTGAAGCTCCTTTAGAATTAGATTCTAAATATTTAAATGAGTTAAAAGAACTAATAGAAAGATAGCAAATGCTATCTTTTTTTGTTATAATAAAATCAGGAGGATTATATGAGAAATGTAGGTACGGCAGTTCGTGGTATTAGAACACCAATAATAAAAAAAGGGGATGACTTAGCAAGTATAGTTGTAGAATCTTTACTTAAAGCACAAGAAAGCGAAGGATTTAACTTTAGAGATAAAGACGTAGTTGCTATTACTGAAGCAGTAGTTGGTATTAGTGAAGGAAATTATGCAACTGTTGATGATATTGCTAAAGATATGCAAAATAAATTTCCAGAAAGAGAAGTTGGAGTAGTTTTTCCAATCCTAAGTCGTAATAGATTTTCAATGATTTTAAAAGGAATTGCTAGAGGAATGGATAAAATTACAATGCTTTTAAGTTTTCCAAGCGATGAAGTTGGAAATGGCATTTTAGATGAAGATGTACTTGATAATAGTAAGTTTAATTTATCAAGTGTTATAACAGAAGATGATTATAAAGAAACTTTTGGTGATTTTCTTCATCCATTTACTGGAATTAATATGATTGATTTTTATCGCGAATTAATTGAAAGTGAAAATTGCAAAGTTGAATTTGTTTTAGCAAATGATCCAAAAGAAATTTTAAATTATACAAACAATGTTCTAACTTGTGATATTCATACAAGATATAGAACTAAGAAAATATTGGAAGAAGCTGGTGCACATGTATATGGACTTTATGAAGTGTTAAATGCATCTATTGATGGAAGCGGATTTAATCCGAATTATGGATTACTTGGTTCTAACAAAGCAACTGAAGAAAGCTTGAAATTATTTCCTAAGACTGGGGATAAGCTAGTATCAAAAATCCAAGAAATATTAAAAGAAAAAACTGGTAAAATTATTGAAGTAATGGTTTATGGGGATGGAGCTTTTAAAGATCCAGTTGGTCATATTTGGGAACTAGCAGACCCTGTAGTTTCTCCAGCATATACTAGTGGCTTAGAAGGAACACCTAATGAAATAAAATTAAAATATTTCTCTGATAATAAATTTGCTGATTTAAAAGGTGATGAGTTAAAAGAAGCTATTAAAGGTGAAATTAGAAGCAAAAATTCAAATTTAAAAGGCAATATGGCGTCACAAGGAACTACACCAAGAAGACTTACAGATTTAATTGGTTCATTGTGTGACTTAACTAGTGGTAGTGGGGATAAAGGAACTCCAGTAGTATTTATTCAAGGATACTTTGATAACTTGGCAGACGAATAGTCTGCTTTTTCTTTTGTCGTAATATGTCAAGCTGAGAGAATTTACCATTTCTAAAAAAGGTTTAAAATGATATAATTATGATGGAGGACCATATGAAGTTTATTGAGTTTAAAAATGTAAATAAAACATATAAAAATGGTATTACTGCTATTGCCGATTTGTCAGTAGAAGTTGCCAAGGGTGAGTTTGTGTTTGTAATTGGTCTTACAGCAAGTGGAAAATCGACTTTTATTAAGATGCTTTATAGAGAAGAAAAGCCAACGAGTGGAACAGTTCATGTTGGTGGATTAAATGTAGGTAAAATAAGAAATGGTCGAGTTTTTAAATTAAGAAGAAAAATAGGTATTGTCTTTCAAGACTTTAAGTTGTTACCAAGGCTAACTGTATATGAAAATGTAGCATTTGCCTTAGAATGTTTAGGAATGAAAGGCGCTGATATTAGACCAAAAGTAATGAATGCTTTAGAAAGAGTAGGTTTAAAAGAAAAAGTTAGAGCTTTTCCTGGAGAGCTTTCTGGTGGAGAACAACAAAGAGTATGTATTGCAAGAGCAATTGTTAATGAGCCAAAGCTTTTAATATGTGATGAACCAACTGGAAACCTAGACCCTGAAACTAGCAAAGAAATAATGAAAGTAATTGATAGTATTAATAAAGATTTAGGAACTACAATTATTATGGCTACACATGATAAAGATATCGTAAATAGAATGAAGAAAAGAGTTCTTTTGATTGATCATGGTATCCTAGCTGGAGATTACGCGAAAGGAAGTTATAAGACTAATGAAAGCAATTAGAATATTAGGTAGAAGCATTAGAGATGCTTTTAAAAGCGTAATTAGAAATTTCAGTTTGAGCTTTGCATCGATTATGTGTACAACTATTACATTAATACTTGTAGCAGTAGCAATAGTTGTTGCGTGTAATGTTGAAAATGCTACTAAGCTTATTGAAAATGAACTTACAATAGTAGTATATCTTGATGAAAAAGTAACTGATGAACAAATAGAAAATATTAAAGTTGATTTAAAATCACAAAGTAATATAGATGAATTTGTTTTTAAAAGTAAAGATGAATGGAAAATCGAAATGAGTGAATATGATGATACTTTCGAAACCATTTTAAATTATTTGGATGAAAATCCGTTATTAAATTCATTTATTATAAAAGTGCATGAAATAAGAGAATTAAATAATACAGCAGAGTATATCAAGTCTTTAGATGGTGTTGGTACAGTAAAATATGGTGAAGGTATGGTTGAAACTGTTATTTCACTATTTGATGTAGCTGAAAAGGTAGTAGTAGTTGTTGTAATTGCTCTTATATTAGTTACTGGATTTTTAATCAGTAATACTATTAAATTAACTATTTTTAGTAGAAGAAGCGAAATTGAAATAATGCGTTTAGTAGGAGCAAGTAATTTATCAATTAAGTTACCTTTCTTATTTGAAGGATTTATTATTGGTATTATTGGTTCGATAATTCCAATCTGCATTACAATTTATGGATATGTAATTATTTATACAAGAATGCATGGTAAGTTATTTTCTAATATGATTATGTTAATTAAGCCATACAATTTTGTTTTCTATGTTTCATTACTACTTGTTTTAGTAGGAGCTTTAGTAGGTATGTATGGTAGTATTAAAGCAGTAAGGAAGTATTTGAAGATATGATGGAAGTAAAGAAACTAGCGGGATTTTTTATACGATATATTTTAGTAATATGCATAATTAGTTTGGGATTTTTAGAACCTATGGCTGTTGAAGCAGCAAAAACTAAAGCAAATACTTTAAAAGAATTAAGAGCAGAACTAGCAGCATTACAAGCAAAACAAAAAGCAAACGCAAACAAAAAAGCTCTTACAAAAAAACAAATAACAGATAAAAATAATGCAATAGAATCTTCATATAAAGAAATATCTAATTCAGAAGCTAAAATTAAAGAAGCAAAAGCTTTAATTGAAACAACTGGAAAAAGAATTGAAGAATTAAAAAATAAAAATAAAGAACTTATGGCATATTTTCAAATTATGCAAGGAGAAAATGTGTATGTTGAGTTTGTTGCAGATGCATCTAGTATGACAGATCTTATAATGCGTACTGATGCTATTAACCAACTTGCGGATTATCAACAAGCAAAAGTTGTTGAGTTAAATGATTTGATTAAACAAAATGAACAAACTCAAGTTGATTTGAAAAAATATGAAGATCAACTAGAAAAAAATATTGCAAACTATAAAACTACAGTTTCTAATCTTCAAGATGATTTATCGCAATTAAATGAAATTGGATTAGATATTGATGATGAAATTCAGTCTATGAAAGAACTTATTAAAGCTTATGTAGATATGGGTTGTAAAGAAGATGAAGATTTAGATGTATGTAGTCAATTAAAAGGAAGCGTTGGTTGGTTAAAACCTTTACAAAAAGGAAGAATAAATAGTATTTTTGGTTCCAGAAAAGACCCAATAACAGGAGTTCAAAAAATTCACAAAGCCGTTGATATTGGGGGCAATGCTGAGGGAACTAAAGTTTATGCTGTTGGTGATGGTGTTGTTCTTGCTTTAAGAGATGCTGAAGCAAAACATAAACAAACCGGTGCAAAATATTGTGGTGGTACTCAAGTTTATATTCAAGTTAAGATAAATGGTAAATATTATGTTACAATTTATGCCCATCTTTTAAAACTGTATGTTAAAGTTGGAGATAAAGTAACTGGAAATACTGTAATAGGTCTTCAAGGTGGAGGATCTGGTACTAAAAAATGGGAAAGCTGTTCTACAGGAACTCACTTACATTTTGGGGTATCACAAGGAAAGCCAAAGAGCGGTCAAACAGTATCAAGTTTCCACTCTGCTAACGTAATAGTGCCACCAGGATTCCCTGGAAAAGGAGCTTGGTTCTATAACAGAACAAAAATGTATAACTAAGAAGACTAATGTCTTCTTTTTTATTGACTAATAACTCAGATACTGTTATTTTAAAGTTGGTGATAATATGAAAGTTGAAAGAGTGGCTGTGGGAACTTTACAGGCTAATTGCTACATTGTTACAATTGAAGAAAATACAATTATAATTGATCCAGGAGATGATGCCGATAATATAATAAAGGCATGTGAAGGAAAAAATATAGTAGAAGTTTTAGTTACTCATAATCACTTTGATCATATAGGGGCTTTAAAAGAAATTGAAAATAAATATAAGTTAAAAGCTAATCAAAAAAGTAATATGGTTGATTATGAAGTAATAAACACACCAGGTCATACTAGTGATTCTAAAAGCTTTTATTTTTCTAAATATTCTACATTATTTACTGGAGATTTTATTTTTAATAATACCATAGGTAGAACTGATTTAGAAACCGGAAATATGTTAGATATGATAAATAGTCTTAAAATGATAAGTAAGTATCCAGATGATATTAAAGTTTACCCAGGACATGGTAATAGCACCACTCTTGGAAATGAAAAACAAAATTTCAAAAGATACTATGATTAATCTATTGAATAACAACTGATTTTTATATATAATAAAAATAATAGGAGAGTAATTTATGATAAAGGATAAAAAAGGATTTACCTTAGTAGAATTAATTGCAGTTATTGGCATAATAGCATTGCTTATGGCTTTATCAGCGGTAGCTTTGATAAACATTAGAACTAATGTGTTAAATAATGACTATAAAAATTTAAAATCTTATTTAGAAACAAGAGCAGCAAAATATGCTAGTGACACAAATATAAAAACAGTAAACGTAGAAGAGCTAATTAAAGCAGGTTATGTTCAACCAGATGATAATACAGACATTTATAATCCTATAACAAATAAAAGTATGAATTGTATAGTGATTACGTCTAAAGAAGACGGAAAAGGAAACTATACTAGTACTTTAGGGGAAGACTTAGGAAAAGAAAATGGTAAATGTGTAACTTATCAAAATACGGGAGATTTAGAAATATGTCTATTTGATAGTACTGATAATACATGCAAAGCATTCGATGATAATACATGGTTTAATCAAGATATTGAACTTTCAGTTAGATATAAAAATGGTAAAGAAATAGAAAATGATGCTTTAATTGAATGGGATAGCAACAACGGTTATCACAATGATGGTAAAGTAATTAAAATAACAACAGATGCAGTAATTACTAGTAACTATCATGTAAAAGTAACTTTAGACAAAAAAGTTGGAGAAGCAAAAAAGGCAGTAAAAGTTGATAAAAAGAACCCAGTTATAAGAAATATAAAAGTAGATAGTGGTTGGGCAAAAGAAAAAATGGTAGTAGTAGATGCCAGTGACACAGGATCTGGTGTTAAAGGATACGCCTTAATTTCCATTGATAAGTCTTGCAGTAATAATGCTAGCGAATATCAAGCATCAAATACTTTTAAAGTAAATAAAGCGGGAACATATAAAGCTTGTGTAGTTGATAAAGCAAATAATTATAGTGATGATTATCAATCAACAAATAATATAGTAGAAGTAAGTAATATAGATAATAGCGTTCCAAAAGTGCCAGTTATAACAGCAAGTGATGGCATCTTATCTGATAAATGGCATACTGAAAAAACATTTAGTTTAACATTTTCGGAATCAGATAATATTTCAACAGGAATGAGTCCAGTAAAATATTATTATGGATTTTCTAAAAACAATGCTAATGTGGCGGGAAGTAAAATAGAAAATATTGATGAAGCTAATTATCATCAAAAGACTATTTATGTTAGGGCTTGTAATGAAGCTGGAAGTTGTAGTGAATTTAATGAATATAAAATAAAAATGGATAGTACGCCACCAACATATACAAGTGGAGGAACCATTGCTTCAGGTGGAACAGTTACAAAGCCAACTTATACAGATAATTCATCTGGATCTGGTAGTGTAGTTGTATATATGTGTGTATCTACTTCGGAAATCACTTCAACAGATAACAGTTGCTTTAAAGCAGACTTAACAAAAACATCTGTTTCTTGTGGAAGTACTTATCAATTATATTCATATGCTGTTGATGGTGCTGGAAACAAAACTGATGTTCATAAACACACGAATACTGGAGGCTCTTATTATACTAGGTGTAGTAATTCTGTAAGTTCAAGTAGAACTTCTAGGTGTGATGCCACTTGCCAAATGAAGAGTAATTCTAATGCATGGAACAATTTACAATCCCAAAAGACTTCTATTCAAAACAATTCAAACTTATCCCAATCTCAAAAGAATGCTGCGATAAGTAGTATTAATAATATGCAAAATGCATTACATACAGCAAACCAAAATCTAGCAAAAGGTAACTCGGCTTGTGGAGGTTCATGTAGTTTTAATAGTGGTACTGGTTTATGGAGCAATTCAAGTGGTAATACTTTATATACACCAAGTAATGGTAATAGTAAAAGTACAGGAGTAGGTACTACCTATAATAAAAAATAGAATAAAAGGAGAGAACGAAGATGAAAAAAACTATAATTACAGTAATTATAACTGCAGTAGTATCAGTGGGATTAACAATGCTTTGTGTTAATTTATATAATGTAAACGAAAAGAATTCCTACAAAGACCAAACTGAAAAATTAGGAATTAAGGAAACCAAAGAAGTTGATTTTGAGATACCTGATTTTGCCATAATATTAGAAGGTATTTATGATTCAACTATTACTGATGAAGATGTAAAAGAGTTAAAGGTTTATGAAATATCAACAGTTATGACTGATGGGGTATATACAGATTTATATACGTATAAAGGAATAAAGTTGATAGATGCATTTAATTTATTTGATTACAGTGACTATAATAATTTAATTGTGAAGTCTAATGGTAATCTTCAAGTAACATATTCTAAAGAAGAAATAACCGATAATATGTATTTGGTATTCTCTGTAGATGGACATATGTTGCCAGCAGAAGAACCAGTAAATCTATTAAATCCAGATTTAAACAGTCGTTATAGTATTGGTAATGTTGTTAGTATGCAATTTGAATAAGAGTAGCTTAGCTACTTTTTTTCTTGCAAGAAAAAAGCTACTTATGTAGCTTAGTAAGTTTTTTCAGAATAGCTATGAGAGTAAACAATTGGTTCCATAAATTCTACATAGTTCAAATAAATAATTCTAATAAGATACCATAAATTATTTGTATTATCCCTTACAATTAAATGGTCCTTTCCTGCTTCTTCAATTATACCTTCGTATACTTTGTTTTGCCAAGCACTACTGTCAGGATAAGAAACATATGCTTTAATTTTTTTTCCTTTATTTAGTCTTAAAATATTTTCAATATAGCTTTGCTCTTGAGGAATATTATTGCTATTTGCATTCATATCTGATACAGAAATATTTCCTGGTGGAGTTACAAAATTATTGCTTGGAAATGTTGGATTTTGGTAATAGCTACCATTCATAAAAATTCACCTCTAAAACAATATATGACATTAATTAATAATATTTGCCAAAAAAACACAATTGCCTTATAATTATATAAGATAGGGTTGGTAGTATGGAAAGAATAAACTATAAAGAAGTTATTATAGATGGTGTTTCTTTTGTTCTTGGTGTCTTTTTAATGGCTTTATGCTTTAATCTTTTTTTAAACCCTTATAATCTTGTTGTCTCTGGTTTTAGTGGAGTATCCATTGTCTTTCAAAAATTATTTAATTGGAATCCTAATGCTTTTATCTATATATCTAATGCCGTATTAATCGTTTTTTGTATAATTTTTTTAGGATGGGAAGTTACAAAGAAAAATATTATTGGTTCTGTTTTATATCCGTTAATGATTACTCTATCAATGCCAATTGCAACTGCTTTATCTGGAGTGCTAACAACTGATGATATTTACTTGGTTTTGTTATTTTCAGTAGTATTGTATGGTGTAGGTAATGGATTAATTTATCGTAGTGGCTTTGCTACAGGTGGTTCAGATATAATCATTTTAATAATAAATAAGTATTGCAAAGTAAGTGAGTCGAGATCAATGCTTGTTGCAAATAGTTTTATAATTTTAATGGGAATGGCAGTTTTTGGCCTTGAAAAAGGGGTGTATTCCTTTATTATTTTAGCTTGTTCAACATACTTTGTTGATAAGATTATGTTTGGTATGTCTGATAGTAAGCTTTTTTACATCTATACTAAAAAAGTAAGAAAGATAAAACGTCTAATTTTAGATGAGTATCAAACTGGTTTTACAACCATTCCTAGTCGTGGTGGATATACTCGCAAAAGTGGGTCACTTATTATGTGTGTTGTATCAAATACTGACTACTATTCTTTTAAACAAAAGATACTAGAATTAGATCCTTCTGCATTTATTATAATAAATAAATGTTATGAAGTTAATGGTGGAGTTAAGCGAAGTAACTTGCCCTTTCTATAGCTTTACAAAACTTTAACATTTATGTTAAACTAGGTTTAGTGATTAAATATGAAAAAAATTGTTATATTTGGTGGTGGAAGCGGGCTTTCACAGTTATTAAAAGGTATTAAATTATTTCCAGTTGATATTACTGCTGTTGTGTCTGTTGCTGATAATGGTGGGAGCACAGGATTACTACGAAAAGAGCTAGATATTCCAGCGGTTGGAGATATATCAAAAGTTATGCTTTCGATGGCTGATACTAATCAAGATGTTATAGATTTAATGAATTATCGTTTTACCAAATCTAAAACATTAGGAATACATTCTGTAAAGAACCTTCTTTTAATTGCCTTAATGGATTTAAAAGGAAGCTTTGCTCATGCCATGCCAGTAATGGAAAAACTACTAGATGTAAAAGGAAAGGTTTTGCCTTTAACTGAAGATAATGTAAATTTAATTGGAATTACCAGTGATGGAAAAACAGTTAAGGGTGAAGAAAGCATTACTAAATGTGCAAATAAAATTGTAGAAGTTAAATATGACAAAGATATAAATGTAAATCCTAAAGTATTAAAGGCTGTAGCTGATGCTGAATTAATAATATTTTCATCTGGAAGTCTTCTTACATCAATTGTTCCTCATTTAATAGATAAATCACTTGTTAATGCCATAAATAAGTCTAAAGCAGAAAAAATGTATATATGTAATTTGTTTACTCAACCAGGAGAAACAGATGACTTTACGGTAAAAGATCATATCGACTATTTAGAAAAATATTTAGGTAAAGGAAATATGGATATCGTAATTGCTAATAATACTATCATGAGTAGTAAGCTTGCAACTAAATATGCAAACGAAGAACAAAAAGATCCAGTGTTATTGGATATGAATGAACTAGATGACAGTAATGTTTATGTAATAAGTGATCAACTCTTTACCATTGAAGATGGTGTATATCGTCATGATTCTTTAAAAACTGGATACTTAATATTCTCTTATTTAATGGATGGTAGAAGAAAATGACTTTTACGACATCATTAAAAGAAGAGATTGCTAAGAATGATATTAATTTAGTTGAAGCAAGATTTGAGCTTATGGCTTTTTTAAACTGTATAGCAAAGTTTCAAAAAGATGAAATAATAATTACTTTAGAAAATGCTAGTATTGCCAGAAGAGTATATAAAGAGATTAAACAGATATATGGTGTTAATCCTAAAATAATAATTAGAAATCAAAAGAGATTTAAAGTACACCAAATATATATATTAAGTATTAAAGAAAAAATTGACTTTATTAAAAATAGTGTTGATTTAGGAACAAAGATAGATGTAGAAACGCTCGTTACTGATGAAGAAAAAATTGCATTTGTTGAGGGAGCTTTTTTAGCTGTGGGTAATGTTTCTAATCCCAGCACGAGCGGTTATCACTTAGAGTTTATATTTACTAAAGAAAGACTTGCTAAACAAGTTTTAAATATAATTAATTATTTTAATCTAAAAGCTAAATTAATTAAAAGAGGATATAAGACAATTGTTTATATTAAGGCAAGTGAATGTATAAGTGATCTAATTAAAAGATTTAAAGCTACAAGTGCACTGTTTTATTTTGAAGATATACGAATATATCGAGATCATAAAAATATGGTCAATAGACTTAATAACTGTGAAATTGCCAATCAAGAAAAATCTTTTAAGACGGGACAAGCTCAATTAAAGAATATTGATTATTTAAAAGAGAATGATTTGTATGATTTACTCGAAGAAAAAACTCAAATAGTAGCCGAAACAAGAGAAAAGTATCCTGAGCTTAGTTTACAAGAGCTAGCAGATATCATAACTTTAGAAAACGACTATAAAATAGGAAAATCTGGTATAAATCATCATTTTAGAAAAATAAATGATTTGGTAACAAAACATAAAGAAAGAAGTGGGAAAAATGAAAGTTAGATTAGCATCTGATTTACAAAGCGATAGCATTATTGATGGTGAAGGAATTAGAACTGTAGTTTGGTTTCAAGGATGCCTTCATAATTGTCCTGGATGTCATAATCCTGAAACTCACGATTTAAATGAAGGGATAGAATATGATTTAGAAGAAGTCAAAAAACAAATTGATGAGCTTAAATATCAAAATGGAATTACACTTTCTGGAGGAGATCCTTTCTTTCAACCAATCGCTGCAAAGCAAATAGCTGATTATGCTCATGAAAAAGGATTAAATGTTTGGGCGTATACGGGATATACATATGAAAATTTAATAGCTAAAGAAGATGATAAAACTGAACTATTAAAAAGCGTTGATATTTTAGTAGATGGAAGATTTGAAATAGAAAAAAAGAGCTTAAACTGCAAATTCCGCGGAAGTACTAATCAACGAATAATAGATGTTAAGAAGAGTTTAGAAGAAGGAAAAGTAGTAATATATGAAGATTAATGATAACTTAAATTATTGTATATTAGGAAATAATATAGATAAAGAATTTTTATCTAAGTTTTTAGATTACAATATTATCGAAGAAAACTATAGTTATAAAGATCTAGAAGAAAAGTTAAAAAGTATTACTACTAAGCAAGTAGTATTTAATGGTGTGTTTTATAATTTAAGAAATAATGAGATAAAACAGATTTTAAATTTATTAAAAGAAAAGGGTATTAAATATATTAATGTAACAACTAATGTTGAAGAAGCAATTCATGCAGATTATATTATAGTTTATGATGGAAAAGATAAGATAATTGAAGGACCTAGAGATAACATTTTAAGGGAAGAAAAAACTTTAAAAAAATTAGGTTTTGGAGTTCCGTTTTCAACAGATTTATCAATTCAATTAAACTATTATGATATTCTTAACAAAGTATATTTTGACATTGACTCTTTAGTGGAGGATTTATGGAATTAAGTAGTTTAAAAGGAAATATTATTGGAGTTATATCTAGTGACTTTGAAAAAGAAGACTATAGTAATAAATTAGTTAGTGAAATAATAACTATAAAAAGTGAAGCCGCTTTAAAAATGGTTGGTCTTTCAGAAAGAACTTTAGCATATAACTTTTCAGATTTATCTTTAGGAAATAAAAATAAAGTTATACTTGCAAGTAAATTAAATGAACGTGTTATTACATTAATAGATTTTTCTCAAGGATTAACTAAAAAAGAAATTGAATTTTTCAAAAGATTATTTAAAAAAATTACAAGATATGATCGAAAGATAGTATTGGTAGATAAAAATAGTAGTATGTTTTTAAATTGTGTTGATAAGTTGTATGTTATTAACAAGAATTTAGTAGCTTATGAAACAGATAACTTATTTGATAAAAAATTAGAAGATTACATAGATTTGCCATCAATTGTTGAGTTTAATTTGGCTTCTAATAAAAAAGGCATTAATATTAATCATTATAGTGAACTAGATGAACTTTTAAAAGCAATATATAGGATTAAATCATGAGATACTTAATACGTTTTAAATATGATGGAACTAAGTTTCATGGATTCCAAAGACAAAATGATGTAAAAAATGTTCAAGGAATGCTAGAAACTGTTTTGAGTAAATACTATGGCGAAGACATTGTTATTAAAGGAAGTGGAAGAACAGATGCTGGAGTTCACGCTCTTGATCAATGTGCGCATTTTGATATAAACAAAACAGCAAATAAAAAAGATAAAAATGAACTAAATAAACTTCTTAATAATGAAATTGTCATTAAAAAGATGAATCCTGTAAGTGATTCTTTTCATGCTCGTCATGATGTAAAAAGCAAAACTTATGTTTATAAAATTTATACAGGAAGTCCATTGAAAGAATAT
Organism: uncultured Muribaculaceae bacterium; assembly: GCA_964611015.1. Taxonomy (GTDB): domain Bacteria; phylum Bacillota_I; class Bacilli_A; order RF39; family UBA660; genus Onthocola_B. The sequence continues at coordinate 2,101 of CAZSXH010000004.1, read as the reverse complement.
GATGGTTATTATTACCAACTTAAAGCAAATCTTAATTATAAGAAAATGAAGAAAGCATCTAAAGTTTTTGTGGGAACTCATGATTTTAGAAACTTTGTAAGTGGTCCTAGAGATGATTATAGAACTACTATTTTTAAAATAAACATGAAAAAGCGAGGTCCTTTTATAACTATAAGATTTACTGGTATAGGTTTTTATCGTTACATGGTAAGACATTTAGTTGGTGCTTTAATTAGTGTTGGTAAAGATAAAAGTGATGCCTTAGTTTTAGAAAATATGCTAATAAATCCTAGTTTAAATAAAAACTTAGGAGTTGCACCAGCTGAAGGGCTATATTTAAAAAAGATTGAATTTTAGTATGTAATTTGCATTTTTTATGGTTTTGTGCTAGAATACCGTCTCGAGGTGAGGGGTTATGGAAAAGAAAGCAACAACATCTAGGGAATATATAGTACAAGAAATTGAAAGATTTGATGAAATAATAGATAATTCTGAAAGAAACAATAAAATAAGTAACATTTTGGCTATTCCGGTTTGTTTAGGGTTAATTCACGGAGCTTTATACTACGCTTCTCTTTCACCAGAATATTCATTTGTTGCAGTATTATCGATGATGCCATTAGGATGTTTGATAGCAACTATATCTATGGTAATTGGGAGATCGATTAAAAGAACTCAAGCATTATTACGTAAGGACGAATTTGAGACAAAGCTTAAATTAGATGACTTTTTTCGAAGTGGTGATCCCGAAAATAAACGTGCTAGAGAATACATTGAAAAAAACATTGATAGTTTAAAAAGTATAGATGAAAAGAAATTTATTAGATGTTCAGTATTTATGATTTTAACTGTTATGGGAGTAGCTTTAAAAACATCTAATCCTTTTGCGACGTTAAATAATGAAGAAGTTATAACGTTTGTAGATTGGATTAGCTCAATGCTTATAGCTTATGGCGTAACTTATAGTGCAGTAGCAATATCAGAACATCAATGCTATGAGTCAAGAATTGATAATTTAGAATCAAAATTAGACTTAGATGAGATTAAAAGAACAAGAAAAATGAAATCATCTAACAGCGGTTATACCAAAGAAGGAAATCCAAATGAATAATGATTTGAGAGTTTTAGATGTTTTGACTCTTGATGATAAGAAGAAATATGTTATAAGTTCTATAGCAGAATATAATGATATTACTTATTTATTAATCGTTGATATTAATGATAATGAAAACATAAAATTAGTTGAAAAAAGAGTATATGAAAATGAGATAAGATTGGGTCTTGTTGATGATCCTGATTTATTTAAAGAATTGATGCCAATCTTCTTTAAGAATGGTATGGAAGCGTTAAAAAGCTTAAATTTAGAAGAATTTAACGAAAATTAATGTAAAAAGTCCTAAAACGTTTGACTTTTTGGGACTTTTTTCATATAATTTTAATCGGTACATTTTATTTATGAGTTTTTATTTAGTCCTGGGAAAATTAAATAGAAAATCATAATGAAAGGAATTATTATGAAGACATTTATGCAAAAAAAAGAAACTGTTGAAAGAAAATGGTATGTTATTGATGCTGAAGGAAAGACTTTAGGTCGCCTAGCAACAAAAGCTGCTCATATTTTACGTGGTAAGCATAAAGTTACTTATACTCCTCATATTGATTGTGGAGATTATATAATTGTAATTAATGCTGACAAAGTTGTTTTAACTGGAAACAAGTTAGAAGACAAGAAATACTATAACCATAGTGGATATCCAGGAGGACTTAGAGAAAGAAATGCTAAGGAAATGATTAGTGATTATCCAGAAGAAATGGTAGAAAGAGCTATTAAAGGAATGCTTCCTCATAATCGTTTAGGAAGAGCCATGGGCAAAAAGTTATTTGTTTATAGAGATGCAAATCATAAACACGAAGCTCAAAAGCCAATAGCTTTAGAACTTGATTAGGAGGAAAATTTATGGCTAAGAAACAAGAATGGACAGCTACTGGTAGAAGAAAAAGAAGTATTGCTCAAGTTAGACTTGTAGGTGGTACTGGTAATATTACAGTTAATGGTGTTGATGTTAATGAATATATGCCTTATGCTACACTTGTAATGGAT
>CAZSXH010000003.1:0-24590 GCA_964611015.1 uncultured Muribaculaceae bacterium | reverse complement strand
AACAAAAATAATATTTTTTCCTTTTAGTATCCCTGTATATTTATTTTTTCCAGTTGGTACTTTTGCATCGAAGTATTCATTAAAATCAATTTCTGCTTTTTCAGAACCAAACATGCTATTTACACGAATACTTAAAAATTGAGTGGCATCGTTTACTTGATATAAAATTACCCCAAATCTTTGAACAATATATTCACGATACCATTGTTTGGCAAGACGACTATAATCCGTGTTAGTAGCAACTCCCATACTATAGCCAATGCATAAAACACCTACTAATATAGTAGATACTACCATTTTTTTACCTTTTTCAATTTTATCAATAAAATAATAATATGATGAAGATAACAATTTTTTGTGAATTAAATAAAATACTATAGGTATTAATATAAATATACTATCTACAATTGATAATCTATCTACAATTGATCCCGTTATTGTTTCGGTTTGTCCTGCAGTTGCTAGTTCACCAATAGATGCAAATGATGTAAAAAAGCGATAATAAACAGAATTGATTAAACATATTAAAGTTATAATTATATTCCACATGAAATAATATTTAAATTGATTTTTAGGCTTAATAAAATATCCTAAAGCACCTATTACTAGAATGAATCCTAAATCAGTAACTAAAGGTTCTAAATCAAAAAAAGTACCTATTGTATATTTTCTTACAAACATAGTTCCCAGTAATGTAAGAATGACATATGATATAAATAAGCGATTAGTAATTATATATTCAACAACGCTTTTACGCATTTTAGTTAAACTATCTAATATTTTATTTTTCATTTTATCCCTTCTTATTACATCATTATAGCAATATTTGGCTTTTTTATCAATTATTGTTGCAAAAAAAGTAGAATTTTGATAAAATTAGTTTACGCAATGCAGGTGTAGTACAATGGCTAGTATACGACCTTGCCAAGGTTGAGATGGGAGTTCGATCCTCCTCACTTGCTCCAGATAAAAATAAAATGACTTCTCAAACTTTGAGGAAGTCATTTTTTAATACTTTATTTTTAATATTATAGTAAGATTTTCTTAATTTTTTATACTATTTGTTCATAATTTTTATATTGATTTAATGGTTTAAGTATGACATAATAAGCAATGCCATACAAAGGAGTGAATCATCATGTGTATTCAAATAAAAGCATCTACTTCACTATCTTTAGAAGATAAAGAAGTTATAAGCTATGGTGGAATGGCAAAGTTATATGTAGATAAAGATAGTAAACATTGTTATAAAGTATATAAAAGAAAAACCAAACCGGAGGTAAAAAGTTTAATTAGAGCAAACTTAGCTGCTCTTGCTGATATAAAATGCCCTAGCTCATTAGTTACTCCTGATGCTTTATATTTAGATGATGAAGGTAATCTAATTGCTCAAGAAATGAGATATATTGAAGGAGAAACCGGATACAGATGTTTTCATGAATTGCCACTGCCAAAACAGATTAAAATTATCGAAATATTAATAGATTTAATGTTAGAACTTTCAAAATACGGGTTTATTGTTAGTGATTTAAAGTTGAATAATCTGCTTTGGGACAAAGGTTCTGCTTTATATTCAATAGATCACGATTTTACTTTTTATCAATCTGTTCCCGATGAAGTAAAAGAATTTTTGAGCACAAATAACAGTATAACAAATTATTGTGCGGCATTTGGAGATTTAAAACCAATGTACAATTTATATAGATTATACTTTATTTTAGCAAGACTCTTAATTAGTATGGAAGAGTATTCTTTTATTCAATCAATTACACCTACTAAAAGAAATGTTAGAGAAGAAACTGTTTCAAAAGCACTAAATTATTTCATCCAAAAAAACAGAGGACTACCTCAAGAATTTAAAATGCAAATGAGGAACTTATTTACTGGAAACCATGAAATTAGTTTTAGTAAAGATTTAAAAGAAGATTTAATATTAAGTTTAAAAAGACATAATCAATCATAAAATAACCATTATTGTATATAATTATTAATGATGATTTTATGAAAAAATTTATAAGTTTATTTTATTTGTTTTTACCTTTAGCAGTTGGTGGAATCGTTTCTCTTTTGATAATGGGAAATATTGATTATAGCGCTTTAGTAAAACCACCGTTTGCTCCCCCTAGTATTTTATTTCCTATTGCATGGACTATTATTTATTTACTGATGGGTATATCTTTTTATCTTTATAAAAAAGACAATAAAGAATTTAACATTATAGATAAAGTATACTATATCGGGCTTACGATTAATGCTTTATGGTCAATTATATTCTTTTTATTAAAAATGCGTTTACTAGCAGTCATTTGGATAATTATCTTAGATATTTTTGTTATTCTCTTAATTTGGTTATTTTTCAAAAAGAAAAAGATATCAAGTTATCTTAATATCCCTTATCTTTTATGGTGCTTATTTGCTACATACTTAACAATAGGAATCTATTTTTTAAATTAATTATTAGTCAAGATATTTAATATATCTTGAATTTTTTTATCTGAAATTGGACTACTTGCAGCTTTATCATGTCCTTTTCCACCCATCTTCTCCGCAATTAAACGAACATTAACATCTTCTTTTACACTACGATAAGAAATAGTTCCATAATCCATAGCTACTAACATAGCAAAATCCATTTCATATTTATTTTTACGAAAATATTCAACTAAATCATTTCTGTACTCATAATCAATAAAAACAATTCCTGCTTTATATCCAAATATATTAATATAATGAATCTTTTTAGCATAATTTCTTAACTTTTCTTCTACTTGGCTTAGCTTATTATTTATTAGCATTTCTTCCATATCATCAAAATAAAACTTTTCATTCTTATGATTCATTAGTTTTTTATATATGAGATTAATATAATTATCACAACCTAAAGAATCAAATAACAAAGTAAGTTTGTGTGGAAGTTCATCATTATATTTAGTAATCCACTCCCATGTATCATATCTACGTGTTAGTTCTTGAAAATCATTAATCCCAATATCATCATCTTGCAAAAATCCTTGATTAGTTAAATATTCATAAAATAAGCTTGTTCCACTGCATAGTCCTTTTTGATCACTTATTCTTATTGTAATAAAATCATATTCATTAGAATTATCACTTAAAGCTGATTCATGATGGTCAAAAACAAAAAATTTATTTTTTAATCTTTCATCTTTTGCAACTTTGCTTCGCATTGGTTCTTCTAACCAAAGATCTGTTACAAAAACTAAATCGTAATTATATATACTACCATTGTCGTAGTATTTTTTTATTTCATTTTGTAATTTAAAGGTTTCTGTTAAAACATATGTAACATCTTCAAACGCTAACTTTGCAAGTACTGCTCCTCCCATACCATCAATATCACTTTTATGAGTAAAAATTAACACCTTCATAGACTCAACTCCATAAAAAAATTATACCATAAATGTGGTATAATTTTTTAATTATTATCTTAATACACTAGATATTTCTGTTTCTTGTTGTACAGGTAAATCTCCTTGATTTGATGCTCTCATACTATCAACAAAATCTATTCCTCTTTGAGCTTGAGGAGCTTTTTCAGCACTTCGATAGACAGTAGCCCTTTCAAATATACTTAAATCTTTACCATTTATTTGAGCAAGCTCTCTATTTTCTAACTTTTTAGCTTCTAATTTTGCTTTTCCTTCAGGAGTAATTTCTCCAAGTGCTGTTAATTCCCAAAATTCTGGACCTAGTATAGAAAAACTATATACTAAATTTCTTACTAAAGCAAGAGATACCATTGAATGTCCTTGTAACATTAATAATTCTTTTGCTTCTTCTAAAGATGCTCCACTTTCTATCTTTGCCATTATTTCTAATGCAGCATCTAAATCTCCACCATGAAATACACCATTAGCACGTTCTTCTACCGTTTTCATCCAAGATGTATATTTTTCTGGAAATATAAAATGTTCTCCTTTAGCTTGCCAATTTGGAATATTATCTATAGCTGATTTTTCATCACGATGATATTGTAATTCAAATTCTTTAGTATACATATAAAGCCCTCTTTACTAATCTATTCTTCTACTATTTATAAGTATAGCACAATTATTTATAAATATCAAAATTTGTATTATGTTTATTGTAAAAAAAATGTAGTTTTGTTATTATATTTATAAATTGAGGGATAATTATGATAAGTAATGGTATTGATATGGTCTATGTTAAACGTATTGAAAAATTAAAAAACGAAACTAATTTTTTAAAAAAAGTATTTACTATAAATGAATTAGAATACATCCAAAGTAAAAATAGTAATATTCAGACAATCGCAGGATTATTTGCCTCGAAGGAAGCTTTTTTAAAAGCATTTAAAAAAGGCATTAATGATTATGATCTAAAAGACATTGAAATATCTCATGATCAAAATAATGCCCCATTTATTATTTTACATAACAAAGCTTTAAATGAATGCAAATTTAATTCTTTATCACTTTCGATAAGTCATGATGGTGATTATGCGATTGCAATCGTCTTAGTTAGTATGTAATACTCTTTCATAACGATTATAAGCTAAATCCCAATCTTTATAATCTGAATCATCACGATGATCTATCAAAATATTTGTATCATATAAATACTTTCCAATATATGAAGTTACTTTTTTTGCCCCTTCATAATTTAGGTGTGATCCTTTATCTTTTGTTTCTGTTTGCCAGTCTATATTTAATGGATTATCTAAATTTAAATCAATAAATTCAATATCTAAATCTTCAGATATTTTTTTTGTTCCTAAATATTTACCATAATTCCAACTTTTAAAGTTTGGAGTACTTATCAAAACAAATTTAATATTGTTATCATTACATAAATTTTTGATCTTTTTTAATGTTACAATATTTTGACTTACAGGATCTACTACTTTTTCAGTTACTTTCATGTAATCTTTATTTTTAGCAGATTTTATATCAGTTATATATTTAAATCCTTTAAAATCATTTATAGCACTATACTCTGTTTTTTTATCAACAAACTTGAATAATACTTTTTTCCAATTATTATGATGGGTTGCTATAGGTAAGATTTCATCTACAACCTTCATCATATTATATTTAGAATAACTCGGAGCATTTTTTGCATCACGATATAAAACGTTTGCTTCCATCATTATTATTTTAGGATGTTGACTTTCAATTGCTACTTTCATATTATCATAAGTCGTTGTAATTATTTGTGCAGCACTTGCATAAGAATAACTCGTAAATCCATATTCGTTCCATATATCTAATGGAGAAATGCTCGTATAGATAAGACTATCTCCCATAAAAATTGCATCTATTGTATCTAGCTTTTCATTTAGTATTTCATATGATGATACTTTTTTCATACCAAACTTTTTTATGTTCTCTTGAGGAAGTAAAGCCCAAGCAATAGCTTCTACTAAAATAAATAATATTACAAAAAATAATATACTTTTAAATACTCTTTTCATAATTTACCCCTAAAAGTCCGCATATATTGGATCTACTGGTACATAACCAGATCCAAATGCTCCGAAGACAATAATAGAAAGAATTAATGCATAATAAATTGTCCAACGTAGAAAAATATTTTTATTTCTTATTGCTTCTCTTACATCAATGCCTTTTTCTTTTAAAATACTAATAACTAAAATTACTATTAAAGCAAGAACTAGTATGATTAAATCTTTTAAATCTAAGCCAAAAGTGAAAAACTCATTAGTTCTAAATGTTGTAAAGTTTAAAAATACTCTTTTAAGCATAGCAAATCCTTGCGCTACTGTTGGTGATCTAAAGAATAGTTCTCCGATTAAAACAAGAATTATTAACTTAATATTTTGTAATGTCTTATAAATAATGCTTGAACGATTAATCTTTAACTTGTCACATACAAAGACTACTACTGGTCCCATAAAATTTCCAATAGAAATTATTACAAAATGATACATTCCAAAGAAAAGATAAGTATACCCTGCTCCATGCCATAAACCATTTAAGCTCCATACAGCAAACAAAGCAATCATTCCAGGAATTAAAATGCCATAATGATTTCCAAAAACCTTTCTAGTTTTCATTGTAAGTTTTTTAACTGGTTTAGATAATGATATTGGATAAAATATATAATCTTTAAACCAAGTACCTAAACTAATATGCCAACGCATCCAAAATTCTTGGATAGTTTTAGCAAAAAACGGTTGTTTAAAGTTCTCAGGAACATTTACTCCAAAAATATTAGCACTACCAATTACTACATCCATTGTACCAGAAAATTCCATATATAAAAGAATTGTATAAGCTACGATCGATAAAGCTATAGTTAACCCACTATAAGTTGCAAAGCTTGCAAATACTAATTTGACAAAAATATTTAATCTATCAGCAATTACATATTTTTTAAAAAGGCCATAAAAAATTCTAATGTAACCATTACAAAAATTATCATATGTGGCAGTATTTCCGCTATATAAACTTTCTGCCGTATCTGTATATCTTACAATAGGTCCTTCAACAATAGTTGGAAAAAATGATAAAAACAAACCAACACGTAAAATGTTTTTATCGGCCTTAATCTTTTCATTATAAACATCTATAACATAAGATAATGCAGATAATGTATAAAATGATATCCCTATTGGGGCTAAATGCTTAATAATTTTAAAATTATATGAAATTTGAAATTGTGAAAATAATAAATTGAGATTTATTTTAAAGAAATTCAAATACTTAAAGAAGAATAAGAATGATATATTAAATAATAAGATTAATAAGAATATATATCTTTTTCTTCTTTTAAAAATCTTTTTTACTTCCTTTTTATCAATATCAGCATTTTCAAGTTCATTATCCCTTAATTTATCAATGTGACCCATCCATAGAGCTCCACCATAAATGGATAATGTCGATAATATCAAGAATACAACTAACTTACTACTAAATAAAAAGAAGAAAATATAACTTGCAAGAAGCAAAATAACTTTTCTAAATTTTTTAGGTGTTAAATTGTATACAAGTACTACTATTGGTAAAAACAAAAAGGCATAAAGCAAGTCAAAGTAAGACATTAGTCTTCTTCAAGTAACCTTTCAATTAAAGCCCACATCTTTTTAGCAGAGTTAAAATTTGCAGGTATTATTTCTACAGTTGGTATTTGAATATCAAATTCTTCTTCAATTTCAGCAATTAATGATAGAATTATTAAACTATCTAACTTTCTTCCATCAATTAAATCTTCACATGTTTCATAGTCAATATCAGGTTCTAATCCTTCTAAAATATTAATTAATTTTTCCATTTTCTTCACTCCTTTTATAATTTGGAAAATTTATATCACTTGTTTTTATTCCATCTCTTACAACAAAAACTTGATCATTTAAATCTTTTATCATTATCTGAGGTAAATCTCTACTTAAAAATAAAGAAATTCCTTCAGTCATTGAATATGCTCCAACATTTTTAAATACTAATATATCTCCAATATCCATTTGTCTTACGGTTAAAGATTTTACTAATATATCATTAATCGTACAAAGAGATCCATAAACATTATAACACTCTTCTGGTCTTTCTTTTTTGGGATATACTTCATAGTGAGGTATATGCATTCCTAATGTTTGACCATAGTATACTAAATGATTAATACCACCGTCAACAATTAAGAAGTTACCATTTTTATTAGTTTTCTTATCTACTACTTTAGTAATATAACTACCACAACTTGCAGCAATACTTCTTCCTAACTCCAAAGTTACTACTTTAGCTTTTATATCTTTAAGCATTTTATTTAAACTTGTTAAGAATGTATCTTCATCAAATTCATCATCTATATAGTAGTAAACAGGAAGTCCTGGTCCATATTCTACCTCTTGTACTTCAAAATTATATTTTTCTTTTACCGTTTCAATAAAAGTATTTATCTTATTTATCTCTTTTTCCATTAAGCCTAAAGATCTTTTTTGAGTACCAGAGAAATACTCAATACCATCGATAGTTATAAGTTCAAAATTATCTTTTATAATATCTTCTGCTTCTAATGCCGTAATCCCAAACTGATTACCACTAGTTATACGAATTAAAATATGAATGTTCTTTTGATACTTTTTGGCAAGAGCTTTTAATAAATTATATTGTGCCATTGATTCTATCGTATATTTTAAAATATCATCATATTTTAAAATCATCTCTTCAATATAATCTTCACCTTTATAGACTCCTGAAATAACCATCTTTTTATGATCAATATTTAACTTATTACAAATTTCAAACTCTCCAAAAGAACATATTTCAAAACGTTCAACAAAAGCCTCAATTTCTTTGGCAATAAATGTATTAGCTTTTATAGCATAAACTAAAGGAAAATCTAATTTGCTTTTTAAGTAATCTATTCGCTTTTTTAAAGCTTTTATATCAAATAGATAACACGGTGTCTTTATATTTTCATAATTCATTTGGCTTTCACCTCTTCCAAAAGCTTTTTACGATCTATTTTACCATTCTTAGTAAGTGGCATATTATCTAACTTTATTAACTTCGTAGGTATCATATATATTGGAAGAACTTTCTTAAGTTCAATTGTTAGTTCTTTCTTTTCAATATTACCAATATAAAAACCATAAAGAACTGACTTTTCTTCATCAAACAAGCAAATGCATCTTTCTACTTCATCTACTTGCATGATAGCTTTTTCAATTTCTTCTAATTCAATACGATGACCTAGATATTTAATTTGAAAATCTTTTCTTCCCATAAAGATTAAATCGTTATCTTCATTATAAATACCTAAATCTCCAGTTTTATACATATATTCTTTATATGGCCTAATAAAAGGGTTTAACACAAAGCTCTTATCGGTTTGTTCTTCGTTGTTGTAATAACCTAAAGCAAGAGCAGTACCACTAATACATATTTCCCCTTTTTGGTTCTTCTTTTCTATTAACTTATTGTCTTCATCTACTAAAAACACTCTTTCATTAGGAAAAGCTTTACCAATAGGAATTTTATCAGGCAATTCTTTTTTCGGATCAATTACATAGTAAGTACAATTGCAAGTAATTTCTGTTGGACCATATAAATTGACAAATTTCGTATTTGGCAAATGATTCATCCAATCTTTTAAATGTTTAAGGGGCATTACTTCTCCACTAAACAATATTTTATTTACATCTTTTGGTACTTTATAATCTAGACCATGAAAAGTTGTTATTAAGCATAGTGCTGAAACGGCCCAAGTTAAAGTTGTTACATGATTATCCACCAAGTAATCTATTAGCTTTACAGGATTTGAAAAATAACTTTTAGGAACTATTAAAAGTGTTGCTCCCACTTTAATACTTGAATAAATGTCTTTGACTGAAACATCAAAATCAAATGGAGCTTGATTAGCAATAATATCTTCTTCCTTAAAATTAAAAATAGCAGTAAAGTTATCAATAAAATCGATTACTGAACGATGAGAAATTAAAACCCCTTTTGGAACACCAGTAGATCCTGATGTAAAATTAACATATAACGGATCATAATCAATTTGATTATTTATTCTCTTATTTATTAATTCTTCATCTATACAATTGGTTTTTAAATCTTTGATATTAAGTACTTCTTTATCAGGACATATTTCTTTTGCACGTAATATATGTTCATCATCAGTTATGATTATCTTTGCTTTTAATACATCTAAAATTTGATTTATTCTAACCTCTGGATGTTCAGGATTTAACAAAGTATAAAAACAACCACTATAAAGTGAACCAAAAAAAGCAATTAAAGTATCAATTCCTTTATCCATAAAAATTACTATAGGATCATTATAGTTGGTTTTAAGGCAAAGAGCGCTCCCTACTCTTTTACTATAATCTTCTAAGTCTTTATATGATATATTTTTATCTTCTTCAATTACTGCAATTTTACTTTTATAAAGTCTTGCAGAATTTTCTAAATATTCTAACACATTTTTCATAATACTACCTCGTGTTTAAAATCTTTATCAACATTAATAATTTTAGCATAATTTAGGCTTTCTTTCAACTATACTACCCTCTTACACGAGAATTGTTAAAAATTGTATTTATAAGCTCATCTGGATAGTATTCATCAAAGAATTCATCAAACGCATTTGTAGCTTCAACCCCATCTCTTCTTTGGCTATGACGTAAGCATGCAAAGAAAGAAATAGTGCAGTCAAATATTAAGAAAAGGCTTAATATAACAGTTATTATTTTGAAATAATGAATACTCGTATACTTCTTTATTTTATTTAGGATTGGCATAATATAGTAATTAAATAAAATACCAACTAATCCCCAGAAACATGAATATTTAAAGCTAATACGTCCATTAAGATTAAAATTATGTTTTGAATAATTCCAAGATATAGTACCAAAGATATTTTCTTGAAGTAAAGAACAAATATACTCAATTGCTCCCCCGACGAAGAAACCTACAAGAAATACCAGCAAAACTTTTAAAAATTTATTTTTAGTTTTAAATGAAATATTGGAATAAATAAAATAAAAACCTAATGCTCCTAAACCATAGATGGGAATTAATGGTTCGTGAATAAGGCCTTGTCTTAATGCATAACGGCCACGAATAAACATTAAAAGATTTTCATGTGCAAATCCTATGAAGCTTCCTATTAAAAATATCCAAAATATAATACTATATTTGTCCCAAAATTTCTTCATATACAACTTCTCACTTATTGCCTGTATTATAACATTTTATGTTATTTTTATCAACTTTGCTACAAGACATAAAAAAAGACAATGTAAATTGTCTTTGCTATTATAAAAATGTTTTTAAATTTTCTACTGCATCTTCTTGCATATCAACATATTCTTCTAGTAAAGCATCAACTTCTTCAGTAGTTTCTTTACCATTTAATAGTCTTCTTCCTTCGATAATACCCATATTTGTTCCTTGAAGAAGTAATTCTGCTAGTTTGGAAGTAGTATTATCCATCATGGTATTCATTTCAATTCCATACCAAGTCATTGCTTGATTCATTAAATTAGTTTTATGAGGTTCTTTCTTGCTATACTTGGGATATATTTTACATACTTTCTTGGAAATGTCTTCATATTTATCATATTGAATTTTTAATTCTCGTTTTAACTTTTCATCCGTAACTTTGTTCATGATAAATTCAATGGCATCCATACCCATGGTAGCTCCTTTGTTAAGTTCATCAAGCACGTTAATAATTTCTTTTTTATTCATATTATCCTCCTTTTTATAGTTTGGATAATAGATTTAAAATTATTCTTTTTTAGTCTGGATAAATACTTGTTATACCAAAGTAGCTTTCTAAAGTTATCCAATCGCCATCGTTATATAGTTTTTCTGCAAGTTCTTTACCCACATATCTTATATGCCATGGTTCATAATTAAATCCGGTCTCTTCTTTTTTGCCATCAGGATATCTTAAAATGAAACCAAATTTATAACAATTAGCACTTAACCAAATTCCTTCTTTTGTTTTACCAAAGGAAGTGTTTGTACTATTTAAATCTAGTGCTAAACCGGTTTGATGTTCAGAATATCCTGCACGAGCAGAGAACTTTTCGGCATACTCTATTCCACCTTTATTAACCTTATTATCATAAATACTTTTTTGAACATCGAATGATCTATAACCACTGATACTTCGATAACTTAATCCTTCACTTTTAGCTTGGGTTCTTAATTCATCAAACGCTTGATAGACTTCCTCTTCCACACATTCATAACAATAAGATTTTAAAGTCCCATGAGGATTTTGTGGCTTATAATCCTTAGGAACAGAATACGTTCTATTTACTACAAGATATCCATCAATATAAGTTAATCCATCAATTTCTTCAATAACAAAACCTTTGCTAGTTTTGTTAACAGGATCTTCTAAAACTGGTTCACTTGGTTCTTCATTTGCATCTGGAGTTTCTACTGGATCACTAGAAGGGTTTTCTTCTTTTTTTATATTTTCTTTAGAATCACTATATAAATAGATAAATAATCCACCAGAAAAAATTAATATTAAAATTATAGTTATGGGTATAAGAATACTCTTCTTCATTATTATCACCTAATAGTATTATACCATAATATAAACCCAATAATAACATTTACATTAAAATAAAACTTATTGTATTTAAAATGGCGGCAATTAAGAATAAAACTCCAGGAAGTAATTCTTCCTTTCTTTTTGTAAATTTATAATTGCTTAAAAAAGTAATTGAGTTATAAGCACATATGAGACTAACTAAAGCAGAACACGACATGTCTTTAAATGCAGAAATTAAAACAAGTATCATGAAAAACAAAGCCATGCCAATTACACCATAGCGCATTGATTTATAAGAATTAATTTCTGCAAGCTTTATAATTACTTCATCATTTTTATTAATAAAATCTTCTTTATTTATTCTTTGTCCTGCAAAAAGCTCACTAATGGAAATACCAAGAGTATCACATAAAGGTTTAAAAAGTGATAGATCAGGCATGCCTCTACCATTTTCCCATTTAGAAATAGTGCGATCAGATACTCCTAGCTTTTCTGCAAGCTCTTCTTGGGTCATCTTTTTTTCTTTTCTTAAACTAGCAATAAACATTCCAACTTTTTCTTGATTCATAAAAAACCTTCTTTCAATACAATTATTTTATAAATTTATCTGACTTTTTAACATGAACTATTCGTAGAGTTTCTATTATACAAAAAAATAGATTTATTATAAAATCTATTCTTTATTAAAAGTAATTTTTATTTTTTCCTTAGGTAACAACTTTTTGGGATTTTCTACGAATGACCTAATTACCGTACCACAGTTTAAACAAATAATATGTTTTAATTTTTCTGCTGACCAAGTTATGCCCGTTTCACGTTCAACTGCAGCATAATTAGCTTGTACTCCAATTACAGTTTCAGTACATCCACAATGAGGACATTTTTCTTTCATATTTATTCTCCTTTATTTCTTTTATATTTTGCTATAACTTTATAGCATATTACTGCTATTAAAATAATTACAACTGTTATAATATATCCATTGGCAATTTTAGTTGTTAGATTTACAATACTTTCTCTAATATTATCAATTAACAATGATACTTCATCTTTGCCAAGTTTAATAAGTTCTGGATTGATTAATAAACTATTAAATATTTTTACAGATAATCCTGCTAGAATAAAACTAGTACATATTTCTACTATACCAGTTACTTTCTTTAAGTTTAAAAGTATAACTAATACTATTAAAATAATTAATCCTCCAATTAAGCTATATTCAATCGTTCTTAAAGTTCTAAGATATTCTGGTATTGGATTTTTAATTGCATCTTTACTTTCATTTAAACCAAAGCTTCCTTCAAAACTATTATCTATTTCTTCATTAATAGTTGTTGCAAGATCATCTAAAAAAGCATCTATTTCTTTTTTAGTATCATCAGTTACGTTTATATTATTTTCTTTTATTACTTTATCTACTTCTTCTTTTAATACATCACTTACAGATACTTCTTCACTTTCATAAAGTTTTTCAATTATGGAAGAAAATAGTGAATCAATATTCTCTTTTTTACTAACTTCATTTAATAATGTTGGTATTTCCTTTTTTACTGTATTAATTATCTTATCTACTTCACTATTATTTAGATTTACTCCATTTTCCTTCAAATGATTTTTAACTTCTTTTTCTAAAATTGCGTTATATTTTTTAATATCATTATCTACTACTTCCTTAATGTCTTTACTAAATCCAGCATCAATAATTATATTAGTAACAACTTCTTTTTTACCAATAGTATGATTAACTCCGATTACATAAGTAAGAGCAAAGACAACAATGATAATAAAAATAGATAGTATCACTGATAAAAAGTTTTTTAAAAATTTCATATTATCCTCCTTAAATCTTAATTTAATTATAACATGAAAATAGCAAATCTATAAGATTTGCTATTCTTTTATTGCGTATCATGCTATTTTTTGTTTTTTCTTAGAAATAATATTCGTTAAGATAATAAATATTATAATAAAGATAAATATTACACCCATATTTATAAAAATTGGTTTTAAGGTATTAAAATTAAATTTTTCAGTTAATATTAATGTTTCATTAGAAGATATATACCAATATGATGGTAAAATGTGGGCAATGTTTAAAACAGCATCTGGTAACCAATTTTGAGGAACAAAGGCTCCGCATAAGAAAGCTGATCCTAAAGCTACACAATTCACTATACCATTAACAGCATTTTTATCTGTAACTATGTTTCCGATTAAAAATGCAAGTGATGTACAACAAATAGTAAATACAAAAGAGTTAATAGTAAACATCAAACCATGCATAGAAGACATTACACTTCCTAGTAAAACAAAACCAATTATTATATATATTAACCATAATACTATAGAAAATAACATATTTGACAGTAGCAAGCGACGATTTATTGTCTTATAGTTTTCACTACTTATAATAGTTCTTTTAGCAATGTTTTTATTTCTAAACGTTGATAAAACTAAGCAAATAACTTGAATTGCTCCAGCCATTAAACTGTAGCTTGCAAAATTAAAATAAGTATTAGCTTTAGTTAATGATGTCGTATCAAGTGATGATGTTAGTTCTACCTTTGTATTACTTTCAAGTGTTTCTTTAACTGAAGATATTATTTTTTCTTCATTGTACCCTTCTTCTTGATAAACGTTGGCAACACTTAAGAATCTTTCTAATTTCATATTAGCAAGACTTGACATATAATCTCCTGTTGATTTTATTTCTATTTCTGGATGTAATCCATTTAGAAAATCAGCATTAAAGTTTTTAGGAATATAGATAACATAATTCACATCACGATAAAATAGAGCATCATCAATGGCAGATTCATCATCTTTAACTTCGACAATATTACTATTATCTTTTAAATAAGCAATCAAGCTTTTTGTTAGGCCTTCTTCCTCATCATTATTAACAATTAATAAATCTGGTTTTGTAGCCACAAAGGAAGTAGCAGTATCATTACTGGTCATATTAAAAGCTCCGAAAAAGATTAAGAAAGCGGAATAAATAATAACTGTAAGTTTATATTTATTTAAGACTTTTAAAAATGTTTTAAATACTGTCATATTTTTGCCTCCTTAAGCTTAGTGATGATATTATTAATAAAACTCCTGAGAACACTAATAAAGATATAAGATTAAAAATATATCTGTCTAAAGTATCATAATAATATAGCGAATAAAAACCATCTGTAATCATTGCCACAGGATTAAGTTTATTAATAATCGGAATATTTTTATCAATCACATATTTCATTGTAATTCCCATCATTCCTGATAAGAAACATCCGAGCATCGTTATAGCGATTAATAATCCTGTTTTAGTATTATCATTTGCCTTTATAATTGTTGCGGTAAAAATTCCAAGAGAAAGACCTGATAATGCTCCAACTAAGGAAAGAAGAATAACTAAAGCTATAGAACCATACTCAACATTTAAGATAAATATCGTAAATAAGAATAGTATTAAAAGTCCAACTAATTGAACAACAAAACTGGCAAGGGCACTACTTAGGATAATACCACTTTTCTTACGAGGGCTAACTGCTACTCTTTTACCAATTGTACACATATTAGGAAGATTATAGTTAATAGCAACCATACCTATAATCCCACCATATAATGCAGACATGGCAATAAGAGTATAATACTCAATCATCGTATAGCTTAAATTACTTCTTGAAATATTTTTAATATTTATGTTACTATTTTCTAAATTTGCCAAGACACTTTCATAAACGTCCATAATTATTGCTTCAAAATTAATATCTTGATCTTCATTCATTCTCTTATTTATAATATCGGCAATAATCTTATCACGAGCAATTAGTTCATCAGTTACAGTATTAAAAACCGTTTCATTAATTCCATTATTTTTAATAACAATTTCTGAAGTATCACTTACATTTAAGTAACCAACAATTTCATCTTCTTCGAGTAACTTTCTAGCTTCATCTTCAGTTTTTACATAAATTGTACTAAATAATCTTTCTTCACTTTTTTCTTCACTTAGAGCTTCAAAACCTTTTTTTAAAGTAAGGTTATTATTAAAATCATCATTGTCAATTATAGCTATATTGATAATATCTAGCATTTCACTTTCTTCAATATCAGAAAATGCCATATGGAAAAATGTTCCTAAAATAATCGGAAAAGCAAAAGTCCAAAAGATTAACATCTTATTACGCAGTAATGTTTTTAAAGTATATTTAAAAGTATGCATATTAATCCCTTAATTCCTTACCAGTAAGCTCTAAGAAAACGTCATTAAGTGTTGGTCTTTCAGCATAAATGCTTTTATATTGAATCTTTTTTTCCTTAAGATATTCCATCAACTCTACTAAATTGTTCTTACCCTTTTCATAAACAATTACAAGTAAATCATTACTATAAGTTACACCATCAACATTTTTAAAACTTAATATTTCATCAATATACTTACTTGCTAAATCACTTACTTCAACAGTTACTTTTTCTTCAATGTTAGCTAGTTTTTTTAGTTCATCAGTTGTACCACTGGCAATAATTTTTCCTTTATCTAATATGATTATACGATCACACAAAATTTCTACTTCTTCCATATAGTGAGTAGTATAAACAATAGTTGCTCCACTATCTCTTAATTTCTTTATTCCATCTAAGATATTATTTCTACTTTGAGGATCTACTGCTACAGTAGGTTCATCTAAGAATATAATCTTTGGCTTGTGGGCAATTCCACAGGCAATATTTAAACGACGAAGAAGCCCTCCCGATAATTGCTTAGGATAGAATTTAACAAAATCTTCTAAACCAACAAGTGCTATAGCATCTTCTACATAAGTTTTTCTCACAGCCTTATCTTTAATATAAAGTCCACAAAAATAATCAATATTATCATAAACACTTAATTCTTCAAAAACTGCTACATCTTGAAACACAACACCAATTTGGCTTTTTACATCATAAGCATCTGGTTTCATTTCTTTTCCTAAGATTTTTATTTTTCCACTTTTAAAATTTATCAATGATAAAAGGCAATTAATAGTTGTGGATTTTCCACTACCATTAGGTCCCAAAAGACCAAGTATTTCTCCTTCGATAACATTAAAACTCAAGTTATCTATCGCCTTTAATTCTTTATACTCTTTAGTTAAGTTTTTAACTTCAATTACATTTTTCATTATATATCCCTCTCTTTTTTAAATCCTATTGCTAACTGTCTAACTGATGTTTCTAATAAAGTATCAATTTCCTTATCACTTATTCTTATTGTATTAGTTGCCACTAAAGAGGCAATACCATGGGTAAATACCCAAACCTTCACGTGAAATTCTTTTTGGTCTTCATAACTAAATCCAGTGAGCTCTTGTCCCTTTTTTATGACATCATCACCGACGTTATCTGCCATTATAAACTCTTTAGCATCAAGCTTTGTCTTTTGCATAAAAATTATTTTAAAAAACTCTGGATACTCTTTAGCAAATTTAATGTAGGAAATACCCATTTGCTTATATGGCTTTTCTAAGTTTTTTCCACTATTCATATACTCCAAGTATTTTTCATAAATCTTTTTATAAACTTCTTCTTTTAACTCTTCCATTGAGCTAAAATGATGAAATATTGGTTGAACTGAACATCCTAAAACACTGGCAATACCTCTGGCATTAATTTTGCTCATTCCTTCTTTTTTGGCAATTTCATAAGCACAATCAATTATTTTCTCTTTATTATATTTAACTAATGGTGGCATACTACCTCCTTTTTTATATAACACACGTTATATATCTAAAGTTATTATATAATGATTATGAATTTTTGTAAACAAAAAAACTAAGTAAATACTTAGTCTTTAGGCATTAAATTTGGATTAACTCTTATTAACGATTGTTCTGATACTGGTTCTATTAAGTTTTCAGAACCTAAACTATCTGCATCAACATATTTTAAAAGCGTTTCTCTAATGCTTTCAATTACTTCTCTTTCTACATCTAAATCTTGAATAGCTAATAAAACTAAATTAATTTGACTAACAAAAGCTTCTTTTTGACTAGTTAAAGCACTTAGCTCCTTATTAATTTCATTTTTATTTTTTAAGATGTCTTCTTGCGAATTTGCACATCTTTTTAAATCTCCAATCGGTTTAATAATTTTAAATAACGAAAAAGCCAAACCTATACCAACCCAAAACAAAGAAGCTGTTGCAAGTGAAATAACACCACTAAATGCAAGAATTATAGCAAGTACTTTAATTTCTCGATTTGCATTTGCTTTTTCTGTAAATAAACTAGCAAGAGTACTTTGAATTTCATTTAATTTTGTACTATTAGTTTCAATTGCTTGTTCTACGCCTTGGCATTCTTCTTCTAATGCTTCTTTCTTCATTAAATAGTTTAATCTTTTTTCTTCTAATTCTTTTAATTTATTATCTTTACGAGCTATTGCTCCAATACTTTCCATAAACTTCTCTCTCCCCTTTAAAGAGCGAGATTATTTTAGCAATTCTTTTTTATTTTGTCAAGCAAGCCTATATATAGCGATTCCAAATTTGAATTTGATACTTTAACGCATCTATTACTTCTTTTGTAAGTTTACTAACCTTTTTATCTAATTCTAATGAATAAACCTCTTCTAGTTTTTTCATTTCCTTGTTAGTTACATCAACTAACAAATTAGCAATCTTACTATCATCTTTATCATTTAATTTAATATCAGTATAAATATCATTAAACATTTTTATAAACATATTTATTTCTTTTGGCTTTTCACCATAATTTGAAAGTATTTTATTAATTGTTATTTTAAAGCTTTGACATCTTTTCTTGGCATCAATGATTTCTTTTATAAATGGTTTAGATTCAATCTTTTCTCTTACTTCATTTATCGCCATTATCTCTGTTTCTAAAACTTTATATACATTATTTAAAGCAGTTAATTCATCCATAAAAAAATCACCCTTTATATTATTGGTGATTTTTTATAGTTTATACTTCTTGCACTACAGCAATAATCATTGGTTTGCATTCCGTTTCTTGAAATAAGTATCTGCTTAATTCTTCTCTTATTTGAACCTTTATTTGATTAAAGTCTACAAATTTAGGAGTAATATTACGATTAATAATTTCTTCACAAATGTTTTTTATTTCATTAATCATATCAGCAGAATCTTTAACATAGATAAAACCTCTAGTGGTAACTTCTGGACCTACTAATAATACTTTATCATGCTTATCAACTGTTGCACTTATTAAGACAATTCCATTTTCTGAAAGCATTTCACGATCTTTTATTACAAGATCTCCAATGTCATCATTACTTGTTCCATCAATCAAAACATCATCTACTTTAATACGAGCAAAATCATCAATTAATTTTCCATCTTCAAAAGTAACGATATCTCCATTTTGTTTAAGTAAGATGTTTTCATCAGGTATACCAAGTGAACTAGCAAGATTAGCATTATTAACCATATAACGGTATTCACCCTTCACTGGCATATAATATTTTGGACTAATAAGTTTTATCATAAGCATTAAATCTTCACGTGAAGCATGAAGAAGTATTTCTTTATCTTTATCAACCGTTTCAATACTACAACCAAACATAGCAAGTTCATTTTGAAGTTTAACAAGTACTTTTTCTGTACTATCATATCTTGGTTCAGCAAAACAAACAGTATCTGTAGGTTTTAAAGTAACATATTTATCATAGCCATTTAATATCTTATTCATGTTTGCATATGGTGTTGTACGATCATCCATGATTAGTAAAATGGCATTAGGATCAGTTATATTAGAAAGATCTCCAATTATATCAGGATTAAAATTCAAATATCCTTCTTTTTTACCAAAGCTAACAACATTTTGCAGTCTTTTTCCCATTATAACTATTTTTCTGTGAGCATTTGCTGCTGCCTCAAAAATTTCAGCAATGGTATATAAGTGTGATGGTAATACTGAAAATAGTATTCTATTTTCATGATGATTAATAACATCACGATAAAAGTCTAGTAATCTGTGTTTTGGAGAAGTGTGTCCATTCTTTTCCGCAAATGATGATTCAGAAAGTAAACATAGCACTCCTTGCTTACCAATGTAAGCAATTTTTCCTAAGTCCATATCATAAGCACCAAGCATACTTGGGTCAATAACAAAATCTCCTGTATAACAAATGGCTCCATCTTTAGTATTTATGACATACATAACAGAATCAGGACAACTATGAGATACCGAAATTGGAAATATAGAAACGTTACCAAAATTAATTTTCTTGTGAGGCTTGATAACTACAATATTATTTTCATTAACGCCATCTTCCATTAACTCAAACTTTGTAAATTTAGTAGCATAAACCTTTAAGTTTGGTAAATCCTTTAATAGATCAGCAACTGCTCCCATGTTTTCTTTATGGCCATGAGTAACAAATAGACCTTTAATTCTTTTTTTATTTTTAACAAGATAAGAAAAATCAGGCATAATATAATCTATTCCTAGTAAATTACCACTAGCAAACTTTATTCCAGCATCAAAAACATAGATGTCGTCATCAACTTCAATTACATATGAGTTCTTTCCACTTTCAGAAAGTCCACCCAAACCAAAAATCTTTATTTTACTCAACATAATCACCTTCAATTTAAAAAAAATAAGTTCTTTGATAAGTAGATTATACCAAAAAACTTATTTTAAATCAATCTCTTTCTTCGCTTAGAAGGCTACTAAGTCTCACTATATCTAAGTCTTTATAAATAATACTGTTAATAATTAATTTCATGTTTTTTACATCCATATTCTTCTCTATATAAAGAATATCTCCACTTTCAATTTTGCTCTTTTCTTCTATAAAGGTTACATTATTTATAACTTTATCACTCTTTACTAAGAATTTTTTATTCTTACGACATATATCCTCATTCTTATCATTTAAATAACATAGTTCAGAATTTTTACTATATTTATTTATAAGTGTTTCTAAATTATTAAACTTTGAAACTTCATTATTTATTTGCTCTAACGTTTCATCTTTTTTAAAACTATTCATATCAACTAAAATGCTAGCATCAATATTATTACTTTTAAAAAAGTTAATTATTTCTTCATTATATTCTAAAACAAATGCAATACTCTTTTTTAAATTATTACCATGATTAATTATTTTATCTTTATTACTCTCCAAAGTTACTTTAGGATAAACTGTATTATATATTAGGTAATAAGAATTAAAGGTATTAATGTCCTTCATATTATAATAGCTATCTTTAATATCAACAGTTTTTCCATTAAGTCCAGGAGTTACATAATTCCCATTTACTTCAGCATTAACATAAGACACTTCATAATTCTTAGCTTCATTTTTAATATTTTGATACATAGTATTTTTCTCGAGGGTTAAATTAGCAATTTTTTCAGTATAAAAAAAGCTAAACATTGCAATAGCCAAAATTCCTAGATTTCTAAAATATTTCAAATTACTTCACCTAATAAAAATATATGTCTTGCCTCTTTAAAATATTTTTAATATAATTAACCTATTGGGGGCAAATTATGAGAAAAATATCAACCAAGATTATTAATGATTTAATAAATGAATTAATGCAAATATATGATGAAGAAAAAAGTGGCTCATATGAAAATATGATTAGTGCTATTGAAGAAAAACTTATCGTTTATCTAGATTTTCAAGAATCAGATGTAAATCGCGAAATAATCCTAACTATGTTTATGATTGTTTTTAGTCCACAGGGAGGATTTGATGATGTTGAAGGCCTAAAAAACATCTCTAAGCAAGAGATTCTAGATTTATTTTATAGTTCTCCTGCTTTTAAGCACTTTCTTCTTTCTAAATTTATTAGTATTATAACTTCACCAAACTTAGTTGAATTCTTAGAACTAGGTGATTATGAGGTTTCTTGTAGTTCTTATAAAGTTTTAACACTTCCAGATATTATTTCATCTTATTTAGAAGAAATATATGCCATATATGCTGAAGAGGAAAATAGACCTATAGAATATATTTGGACATTAATCACTACAAACAGTGATCCTTTAAATATTTATCAAAAACACTTTGGCAGTCTTGCTAGTTTTAGTAAAATGAAACCTTTTATTATTTCTAAGCTTTATGCAGATGGATATTTATATTTATTGCAATTAAAAGAAGATGACTATTTATCTGAAGAATTAGCGTCTTATTTAGAAGAAATAGAAAATAGATTTAAGTGTAATAATATTTATACTTGGCCTAAAGATAGCAGTTTAGGAGAATTTCTTTTGTTTGCCTTTTACTATATAAATACTAATAAAGCCTCTTTAATTAACTCGTATCCAAATGCGATAGAAGAATTAAGACTTAAATTAAAAAAAGCACATAGCGTAATGCTTATGGACTATATTTAACCAAAATGCTTTTTAACAAGTTCTGATCCTCTTTTAGGATCTTCAAAAAGTATTTCATATACAAGTTTATCTTTTCTTAATTCATCAATGAACATTACTTCTTCTTTTGTCATAGTTCGATAGTTAATATGTTCATCATTACTCTCTGTTTTTATGATTTTATCTGTACCTAAGAGATAATCTGCAGTAACACCTAAAATGCTCATAAATTCAATAATTGTTTCTAATGTTGGATTTCGTGTTTCTTTTTCATAACAACATATTGCTGATTTACCAACACCAACAAGATTTCCTAACTCTTCTTGAGTTAATCCTTTTTTTATTCTTGCATTTTTTAAGCGATTACCTCTTATCATTTTTACCTCATCTCTATGATTTAGTATATCTAACTAAATATATTTAATGAGTATTGTTTACCTTTAGTAAACTAACTTTGTTAATAACAGTCAACAAAGACTTCGTCCTTTGCTTTTGATTTTTTACTTTTGCTTTCTTTATCCTTTTTATTGGAACTTGCCAAAAAAGTAATACGTTCAGCAATAACTTCAGTTATATATTTAGTTTCTTTTTCTTCATTTTCATAGTTTCGATTTTGAAGTCTTCCTTTAATTCCTATGATATCCCCAACATGACAATATTCTTGCGTATTAGCTGCCATGCCATTCCATAAAACACATCTAATAAAATCAGTTTCATAAACTCCCGATGTATTTTTAAAATTTCTTTGCACTGCGATATTAATCGCAGTATACTTTTTGCCATTAGAAGTCTCTTCCACAATAGGATCACCAGTAAGTCTTCCAACTAGAACTACTTGATTCAACATATTCTCCTCCTTTCAATTTAAAGTTATCAATAATTATTTTTTTTAGCAAATTATCAATTTTTAAAATTGAAGGCTTTTTTAATTAAATTGTTTAAATATTTTTAATAAAGAAAGATAATTAGTATTACAAAAAAATAGAAGTGCCTATCTAATAGAAAATTTTGTTGTTTTTTACCTAAAACTTTGATAAACTTATATTGACAATAAGGAGAGATTCCTATGAGTATCGAGAAAAGTTTTAATGAAACAATATTAGATAATTATAAAAAGATATATCCTAATTTAAGTGGATTTGTTTATGATGAACAAACAGACAGTCTTGTTTTTAATGGTGAAAGTGCAAAATTAAACGGTTATGGTTTAAGTCGAATTGACCCTATATTTTTCTCTTTAGCTCCTGCAGATATTTTAGCTTTTTTTAAAAATGGTTTTTATCAAAAAAGTTCTGAAAATGAACATGTAGAATCTTTACTTAATAAATTTGTGATAACTGAAGAAGAAGTTTATTATTTACAAAATTATGCTAGAAAATATATGGCTCGTTGTAGTATATATGCTAAAAACAAAGATTTTTTTGAACAATATGTAGAAACGAATGAAAGCGTTAGGGACTTTGCAAGTGATCTTCTTCAAAGTAATAAAGTAATTGATCAAGTAAAAGGAAGCAATGGTTTAGAAAATGATAATGTTGTAAATATAATTCAAAGTGTACTTGAAGAAGAAAGTAATAATATGTCTAATAGTAATGAAGTAGAAAAAGAAGCAACTTTAAGTCGTTCTAAACCGGGATATGGAAGTGGATATGAAGATCCTTATTCCCTTAATCAAAATCCAGGGCTAGGCATTTATGGTTTTACCAGTTTAGCATTAATTGTTTTAAGTGTTGTAATCGTAGGTGTTTATTTAGCTATCAAAATAATGCCATAAAAAAAACTGATTTTTATCAGTTTTTTTTAATAATTTTCTGCTTTTAATTCAAAATAGCTTTGAGGATGAGCACATATTGGGCAAACAGTTGGAGCATCTTTACCAACAACTATATGTCCACAATTGCGGCAAATCCAAATTGCTTCTCCATCTTTACTAAATACTACTTTATCATCAACATTCTTTAAAAGTTTACGATATCTTTCTTCGTGTTCTTTTTCAATTTTAGCAACACCTTCGAAAAGAAATGCGATACGATCAAATCCTTCTTCTTTTGCAACTCTTGCAAATTCTTGATACATATCTGTCCATTCGTAATTTTCTCCTTCAGCTGCATCTAATAAGTTTTCAGCAGTTGTAGGAATTTGCCCTCCATGTAATTCTTTAAACCACATTTTACTAATAATTTTGAGTTGCTTAAAGCTGTAGCTGAATCTGGATTCGAGAAAGCT
>CAZSXH010000002.1:0-28074 GCA_964611015.1 uncultured Muribaculaceae bacterium | reverse complement strand
ATCAAGCTCCTTGTAATTAGTGATACAGTGGCCAAAGAAAAATTAGATAGTCTATTTGATTTCTTTTTAAGAAGTACATATTTTAGAGAAAACTTTTATATTATTACTTCTCTTGATGAGGAGCCAGACAAAATATTAAAAACAACAACTAAAGAAAATCCAATTGCTAGTGATGCAATTATAAAGCTTTTAGAAAATAATGACTATGCTTCTAATAGTGCAGTTTTGAAAACTTTTGATTCGGTTATAACTGAAATAATCACCGAAGGAATAGACACTTGCTTTTCTAATATTGCAATTGAAGAAGATAATTTTATTATTGATGGCATGTCAATATTTAAAGATAGCAATTTTAAAAACAAATTAAGTAATGATGATGCTACTTTATATAATATTTTAACTAATCATTTTTATCGCCCTATTTTTAGTAAAGATTATGATGATAAATATTTTTCTGTAGCAGTTGCAACAGGAAAAGTAAAATATGAATTAGAAAATCAAAAAATAAATATTTCTGGCAATCTAACAGGAAAAATTATGGATAATGATCCCAAATATAAAATTAGAGATTTAGAAACATTAAATAAAATAAATGATGATTTTAGTAAACTCTTAAATAAAAAATTAGAAAGTTTTTTTAAAACTCTTCAAGAAAATGAAAGTGATATTTTAGGAATAAGCAAATCATATTTCCAAAAAACGCGAAAACAAAATAAAGAGTTATGGAAAATTGCTAAAATAGATGCCAACATTAAATTTGACATTAATAAAAAAGGATTAATCTATGAGGTGAAAGATGAAAAATAATGTTAATATTATTAGTTACTTTTTATGTCGTGTTTTATTTCTTGGAGCTGGTCTTTCTATTATAATAACAGAAGCAAATACAGATTCATATATTGCTATTATCCTCGGTATTATTCTTGGCATTGGAATAATTTATATCATGACTAAAGCTATTAATAAAATAAATATGCCTTTATCAGAATATTTAAAAGGAAACAAACCTTTAAATATATTATTTCGAATAATATACTTTGGTTATCTATCTTTTCTAATATTTATTTTATTATTGATAATTTCTACTTTTATATATTCTTACTTTCTTCCCTTTACTCCTTCCTTACTATCTTGCTTACCTCTTATATTTTTAGCAAGTTTTATGATTAACAAAAGCAGCAAAAACATCACCTCTGTTGGGTTTGTTTTATTGATCTTTAGCATTACTATAGTTTTAATAAAAACTCTTATGCTTACAAGTGAATTTGATTTTAGTAACCTTTTACCAATATTCTCTGTTGGTCCCAAAAATATCTTTAAAGCATCTTTCATATATGCAATACTTACAAGCAGTTCTTTTCTTACTTTAGCTGGAGAAAAAATAGAGTTCAAAAAAATTATGAAGTATTATTTAATATCTAATCTTGCTGTTCTAATGGTATTATTTTCAGTAAGCTTGGTAATGGGAAAAATGATTGATGTTTATAGTTATCCAGAATATTCAATTTTAAGAAAAATCCGTTTCTTTAATTTTATTGAAAACATTGAAAATTTTATTTCGATAAGTTGGTTTTTTGATATATTCATTACTCTATCAATGGCATCACTTAAATTAAAAGAAATATGTAACACTAAAAACAGATTCATCCCATTTGCAATTGTTGTATTTTTAATGCTTTTAATTCATTATTTTATTTCTGATAATTATTATAACTCAATGTTTATTTATAAAATATTTCCTTATGTATTTTTAATATTTATTATTGCCATCTTAGCATTAATATTTATAAAAACAAAATTACAAAAAAAACAACATCAATGATGTTGTTTTATAATGAACTAATTCTTTCTTTTACTAGTTTACTTACAAGTGACATATCAGCATTTTTATCTGCTAATTTTTCATTTAGTGATTTCATGATTAGTCCCATTTCTTTCATTCCTGTTGGATTTACTTCTCTAAAGACTTCATCTATTACACTATTTAATTCATCTTCGCTCATTTCTTCTGGTAAATAAGCAGAAATAACATTTATTTCTTTTTCTAAAGATTCTACTAGATCAAGTTTATTATACTTTTGATATTCTTCTAAAGAATCTTTTCTTACCTTAACTTGTTTTTTTAATACACTAGCAATTTCACTATCATCTAATTCATGCTTTTTAGAAATACTTTCTAATTGTAAAGCACTTTTTAACATTCTAAGTACTGAAAGTTTAAAAGTATCTTTTTCCTTCATAGCACTTTTTAAATCTTCATTAATTTTTTCAATCATTATTAACCTCGATTTTTCTTATGTGAATTTTTAATTCCTTCTTTTATTTCATTTCTTCTTTTAACACCAGGTTTTTCATAGTGTTTTCTTTTCTTTATTTCAGAAGGGACTCCACTTCTAGCAACTTTTGCTTTGAATTTTTTTAGCGCTAAATCAACGTTTCCATTTTGAACCACTACTTTTGTCATTTTCAGCCCTCCCTTCCGCTTTTCAACATCTATTATAACAAAAGCAATTTCGCATTTCAACAATTTTTATGCTTAAAATCAACAAAATTAATAATAAACTAAATTACACTATTTCTGTAGGCAAGAAGCCAATGGCTTCTTAAAGTTTACAAGTCTTTTTTGTAAGAACTCTTCTTAGTGTTGAACCAATAGCATAACCTATATCATAAATAGTTGATACTGCTCTAGATAATGCGTTAAGCATTGTAGCAGAGAAACCTCCTCCTACAACACATGCAAGTTCCTTTGTTTCTAAATACATATAAATCTCCTTTCTTAATTATTTTTTACAAGTATAAGGATTAACAAATCCCGCTACTATTCCAGAAATCAAAACTCCAATGCCTCCTAATATAAACCATAAAGTTTTGCCTCCACCTTTTACTTCACTTAAACTTTCACAACTTAAAATGTCCATTTTACCTCCTTACAAAATTATTTTTTTAAGTTTTTGCCATACTTTTTCCTTATTATAATAAATAGTAACTTTCACTAACTGATTTTCTTTATACTTACTTCCATCAAAAGATATGATTTGATAACTTATCAAATTCTCTTTGTCAATTAAGATTTCACTTATATTTAAAATTTCTAAATCAGATCTTTTATCATCAATCTTTATAAATTCCATTTTATTTAATGTATCAGAGTAATCAAGTGGAACATTTATATTAAGCATACTTTCTTCAATATAACCAAATGTATTATAAACGTCGCTAATTTTTATGTTCATAACATACAAGAATAATCCCAGAAAAAATATCATTAAAAGCATTATTTTTCCTTGCACTTTATAACGTATATTTAACAAGTCTAAATAAGTCATATTATGCTCCTACCTCAATTATTCGATCAAATAGTTTTGAATGTTTTTTATGAGTTACATAAATAATCGTTATATCTTGAAATTCCCGTTTTATATTAGATATGATTTTTCTTTCTGATGTTATATCAACTTCACTTAAAGCTTCATCTAAAACTAAGATTTTAAAATCATTAAGTAGTGCCCTAGCAAGTATAATTCTTTGTTTTTCCCCACCGGATATACCACTTGCCTCATTGCTAATACTAGTTTCATATCTAAGAGGCTTTTTTAAAACCACTTCATCTACTAAACAAATCTTACTAACTTTATTTAGCCTTTCAAGACTCACTTCTTTTCCTAAAACAATATTATCTTTTATCGTCCCAGTTATTAAAGCTTCTTGTTGATTTACATATAATACATTTTTTCGAATTGTCTTAACGCTTAAGTCTTTAAGATTAATGTTACCAATTTGAATTTCACCTTCATAATCCATAATATATTTATCTATTATCTTACATAAAGTTGATTTACCACACCCACTTTTACCAGTAAGCGCAACAATTTCACCTGGTCTTATTTCTAAATTAAAATCTTTTAAAACATATTTCAATTTATCATAACTATAACTAATATTATTTATCTTAATTGCATTTCCGATTAGTTCTTCTTCTTTACCTAAATCTTCTACATCAACACTTAAAAAATCATTTATTTTTGTTATAGTTGCTTTCAAAAAATTATATTTTGGCAAACTATCAATAATATTTTTAAGAGGATCAAAGAAAAAACCTATAAGGGTATTAAATGTTATTAACTCAACCAGTTCTATATCATGATTTATGATTAAGTAAAACCCTACGGAAGTTATTAAAAAAAATCCTATTTCACTCACAATATTTTTTAGAGTGCCTACATTATGCAAGTATTTATTAAACAAATATTCATCATACAAAAATGTAGAAAGACTTTTTTCTAAATGTTGTAAGCGACTTTCAGTCAAACTTAAATTTTTAATACTATTTATCATGTTAACATCTTCTATGAGGTTATTATTAAATTCTGCCTCATATTCAATATTCTGATATGCCTTTTTATAAATTACTTTACTAGAAATAATTCCTATAATTAAATAAAGTAATAAAACTAGTAAAAGTATGAAAAACAGTTTACTACTAATATTTAAAAGCAAAGGCATTGTTGCTAACATCAAAAAGAAATCTAGATTAGAAGAAATAAATAGTTCCGTAATAAAACTTTTAATATTAGTTAGTTCATTTACTCTCGTAATTATTTCTCCAGTAGTTCTTGATGTAAGCACATCTAAAGGAAGAGAAAACAAATGATGAAGAAAATCAGCATTTAAAATACAATCGATATTTTTATTTAAATGATTTTCCAAATAACCTCTTAAGTATGCAAGTAATACTTTAAAAGTAACCAAAAATCCAAAAGAAATTATCAATACTTTTATAAATAACGAATCCCAATTATTATTAATTGCACCACCCATAGCTTGAAAATAATAACCTCCAGCAATTGAGGCCAAAGTAAGAAAAACACTAATTAAAATAATTGTTATAACTAATTTCTTTTCCGAAATTAATATTTTTGAAAATATTTTAAACAAAGTATTTTCTTTTTTTAAAACAACTATTTTTTGATGTGGGTAAAACAATAATACAACTTTACTCCATTCCTCATAGAAATCTTGCTTTTTTAAAATCACCTTACCCTTCCTAGGGTCCATAATAATCACTTTATCTTTTAATACTTTATAAACAACAACATAATGATTACCACCATTTTTTAGATTCATATGAGCTATTGCTGGCAGTCTTTTTACTTCATTTAAACTTTTAACCTTCATTCCTACTGCATCAAATCCATATTTTTTAGCAGTTAGAATAAGATTTAGCGCTGTTGTTCCTTCAAGAGTGACTTTAGCATCAATCCTGAGTTGCTCTAAAGAAACTTTACCACCATAATGTTCAATTATCGATTCTAAAGAACATATACCACAGTCTTTAAAATCTCGTTGGCGAATTACTTTCATATCTATTTTTTCTCCCTTCACCCTTATATATTTCCTTTTTTACTTTATTTCCCTTTTTATTTTTTGCAAAAAAAAAGAAAATTTTATTTTTTCTTTTTTCTAAACAATAACAAAAAGCTACAAAGTATAATAAATAAACATATGCCTCCAATTAAATAAGGCATATAAGAAGGCATTTGATTTTCTACTTCTAAAGGACTCATTAGCTCATCATAATTTATTACAGATTCAGTATATTCTTTATATACCTCTAAAGTATATGTGTTTATACTTTCTTCGTTTGTTACCTCAATAAAAACATAATTTGGTCCTTCAATAAAACTATTATTATTTTTTACCTCTACATTATATCCCTCTTCTGCTTCATAATTTAATACCAAAGAATCTACATCTTGAGCCACATTTACTGTATAAACATCAACAAATTTATCAAAAAATGGTGACATCATTCCATTCAATATTTCCAAATTTAAAAGCACACTACCACATCCCAGTAATAGTGTGCCCAAATTAATTTAAATTATTTTTAAAAGTATCTCATTCATAACATAAATATACATAGGATTGATATAAATATAATCTTTTTTCTTGACTAACTCTTTGCTTTTAAATAAAGGCGCTAAATTGTATACTTCTTCTATATCTTTTTTATACTTATTTTTAAAATCATTTATATTAATACCATCTAGTTTTCTTAACCCAAGCATAATTTCATAATCCATTATTTCTTTTTCTCCGAGCATTTCGCGATCCTTTACCCAGTTACCAAGAAGATAATCTTTTAAGTTTTTGGTATTAGTATATCTTATATTATCAATATAACCTGAGGCTCCAATACCAAAGCCATAGTATTCTTCATTATTCCAATAAGTAAGATTATGAATAGATTCAAACCCTGGCATAGCAAAATTACTTATCTCATAATGGTGAGCTCCATTTAAAGTTTTTTCAATTAATTTAAACATTTCATAATCAAGTTCTTCATCAATATAACTAGTATTATTTACTACTGCTTTAGTATGATCTTCTAAAATAAGACTATAGGTACTAATATGTTCAGGATTAAGACTTATAAACAACTCTAAATCTTTTTTTAAATCTTTTAGTGTTTCTCCAGGAATAGCATACATCAAATCTAAATTTATATTATCAAAACCAAGACGTCGACATAAAGAAATCTTTTCTTTAGCATCTTTATAATCCGCATGTCGTTCCATAAATGCTAAATTTTTCTCATTAAATGATTCTATTCCAATACTTAATCTATTTACACCATAAGATTTTAAAAGTAAAAGTAACTCTTCTGTTATATCTTCGATATTACATTCAAATGTAAATTCTTTTAAATTACTTTTGTTTATTAAGTTAATCATATCCATAAGTTTTCTTATTTCATCTAAACTTAAAGCACTCGGAGTTCCTCCACCTACATAAATAGTTTCTACTTTATCTCCCATATAACGATCTTTAATTTCATTTTTTAAAGCTTTAAAATAAGCATATACCCATTTTTCATTATATAAAAATTTACAAAAATCACAATAGGAACAAATACTTCTACAAAAAGGAATATGAATATAAACTGCCTTTGCCATTATCTTCTTCCTTTTGGTGTTGTTCCATAATAGTCTTCTACATACATGTAATAACCAACTAATTCTGGATATTTACTTTCTAAATTATAAACTTTCGTATTATAGCCTTTAGCATCAAATCCAAAAAACTCTGCTATAGCAAATCGAGTTAAACCATACTTCAATTGATATTTTAAAATTGCCAATATTTCATATTCTTGTAAATATGCTCCTGGTTTATAATTATTTTTAATGCTTATTATTTCTTTATCTCCAAGTTCACTCAAAATGTTTACAGCTTCTTCACGATCACGAGATGCTGATGCATGTGCTAATCTACCTAAAAATTCCAAAAAGTTTTCCATAGCTACATCTTGAGAAGTAAAGCCATGAAGAAAATGGAAAACTAATGAATCTTTATATGCTACGCTTGATTTCATAAATTCATCATATACTTCACTTGGCTTTTTGTTTAAAATGTGAGACAAACTATCAAGACTAAGGCCAAAAGAAACTGTACAACTTGATAAAAAAGAAACTAGTTTTTCTCTTGTAGGATATAATTTTTCTAAAATTTCTAGAGTTGATTTATCTCTACTATCTTGATTATTTTCTAAAGCAATTGTAACTTTTTCTAACATTTCTTCAGTAACATTAGGATTACTATTCTTTAAATTTCTAAGTATCTTAGTTAAATCTACATATATAAGAATTGGACTAGCTTTTATTACATTACATACTTCTTGTAAAGGTAATCCTTCATCAATAAATAAGTGATATGCTTTTAATATTCTATTAATTGTTCTTTCATCATAAAAATCTACATTATATACAGATTTCTTACTATATGGATTTAGTCGATCAAATAAAGTTCTATCAACATATCTTAATTTATATTTTAAATCTCTTCTAACAACATTATAAGAAAGTCCTAACTCATCAGCAACTTTTTGATAAGATCCAAGTTCTAAATATAAGTATGCTTCTTTAATAATCATCCCTTGATCTTCAGCGGATAATTCTCTTTTTTCAAATTCTTTACCCATTATTCATCACCTAATACAGCCAAGAATGCCTCTTGTGGCACTTCAACAGAACCAACCATTTTCATTCTTTTCTTCCCTTCTTTTTGTTTTTCTAATAATTTTCTTTTTCTAGATACATCTCCACCATAACATTTTGCTAAAACGTTTTTCTTTAATGCACTAATATTTTCTCTTGCTATTACTTTAGAACCAACACTTGCTTGAATTGGAATTTGAAACATTTGTCTTGGAATTAATTCCCTAAGTTTTTCTACAATATGTCTTCCCTTTGCATAAGCAAAATCTTTATGAACTATTATACTTAAAGCATCAACAATTTCACCATTAAGTAAAATATCCATTTTAACTAAATTACTTATTTTATATCCACATAATTCATAATCAAAAGAAGCATATCCTTTTGTATAGCTTTTTAATTTATCATAAAAATCATAAACTATTTCAGAAAGTGGTATTTCATAGTGAACATTAATTCTTGTAGCATCTATATAATCAACTGATTTATAAATTCCTCTTTTATTTTGACATAGTTCCATAATTGAACCTACAAATTCAGCAGGAGCAATTATATTTGTATAAATGTAAGGCTCTTCAATCGTTGCTATTTTAGCACGATCTGGCATCTTATTAGGAGCATCCACTAAAATTTTACTATTATCAGTTAATGTTACTTCATATACTACACTCGGACTAGTAGCTATAATACCAATATTAAATTCGCGTTCAATTCTCGTAATTATAACATCCATATGTAAAAGACCCAAAAAACCAATACGAAAACCAAAACCTAAGGCTTCAGATGTTTCTGGTTCAAATCTTAAGGCAGCATCATTAAGTTTTAATTTAGTTAATGCTTCTTTTAACTCTTCATATCTATTTGATTCTGTAGGGAATATTCCTGAAAACACCATCGGTTTCATTTCTTTATACCCTTTAATTGGATCTTCACTAGCATTTTCTAAAATAGTAATAGTGTCCCCAACAGAAACTGTACTTATATCTTTTATAGAGGCAGCAATATATCCTACTTCTCCACTTACTATTTCTTTATACTTTTCCTCTTTAGGGGTATGTACTCCTAGTTCTACTACTTCAAAGGTACTACCCATAGCCATCATTTTAATTTTATCCCCTAATTTAATTTTACCATCAACAACTTTAACAAGCAGTACAACTCCACGATAAGAATCATAATGTGAATCAAATATTAATGCTCTAGTCTTTTTAGTTTCATTAATCTCTGGTGCCGGTATTCTTTCAACTACTGCATGAAGAATTTCTTCCACACCCTCTCCTGTTTTAGCACTACATAAAATAATTTCTTCTTCTTTAAATCCTAAAACATCCATAAGTTCTTTTTTTACTCTTGGAATATCTGCATTAGGTAAATCAATTTTATTAATAACAGGAATAATCGTTAAGTCTTGTTCCATAGCAAGATACAAATTAGCTAAAGTTTGTGCTTCAATTCCTTGAGCTGCATCTACAACCAGTACAGCTCCTTCACAAGCAGCTAGGCTTCTACTTACTTCATACGAAAAATCGACATGACCTGGAGTATCTATTAAGTTAATTTTATATTCTACATCTTTATAGTTATATTTAAGCTTTACAGCATTTAGTTTAATAGTTATTCCACGTTCACGTTCTAAATCCATGCTATCTAAAAGTTGTTCTTTCATTTCACGAGCTGAAACTGCACCAGTTAACTCTAAGATTCTATCAGCAAGTGTGCTTTTACCATGATCGATATGAGCAATAATTGAAAAATTCCTAATATTTGTATTCTGCATTTTAAAACACCTATTATAATTATACTAAAATATGTAATCAAAGTCTAGATTTTCCCATATAAATAGACACCTTAAATATGCCTAATCCAAATAAAAAAAGCACATCTTACAACAGATAGTGCTCTAAAAACTAAACTTACTTTAGTTCCATAAATCTTCAATATACTCTTTATACCAAAGTTGAAACATATAATAAGAAAACATAATATAACTTTCTTTTGCTCCTAGTTCTTTATTTTTTAATCTTTTAATTTCATTATTTATCTTTTTTACTGAAAACAATCCTTGCTTTTCTATTATTTTAGAATTTGAAAGCTTAATGATATCATCTTTAAATATCTCATAAAGCCATTTAGTTGTAGGTATTCCAAATCCTTTTTTATTATGGTTAAGCATTTCTCCTGGAATGTTTTTATATAGTATTTTTTTTAAAATATATTTCTTTTCTTTCTTATTATATTTAAACTTTTGATTTAGCATTAATGTTTTTTCTACTACATCATTATCTACAAAAGGATGTGCAAGCATAACACCATAATACCTTGATGGAAAATCCACTTTTCCAAACAATCTACTTGCTAAAAACGTTTTTATATCATATAGCATATAGCGAATTCTCGAATTAGGATTTAAAGAAAAAACATTACAATATGATTTTGGTTTTATATCTACAAAATCCATCGTTTGTCTTTTTCTTCCAATAAAAACACTGCCACTGGCCATTTTATGAAATACATAGCTTTTTAAATTGATTAACTTTTCAAAGAAGCTATCAAAATCTTGATTGTCATATGCTGAAGAACCACAAAATAGTTGGTCTGCTCCATCTCCAGTTAAGATGATATCTAAATCCTTAGCTACAAATTGATTTAATAAAATTGTAGGAATAATTGATGGATCTCCCATTGGTTCTGAATAAACTTTAGGAATCTCTTTGATTATCTTATCTACTAACTTTTTATCTAAATATACTTCATGATGATTTGTCTTTAAATACTTAGCTATTTTTTTAGCTTCCTTTGCTTCATTTTTTTCTTCTTCCAAAAAACCTATAGTATAAGTACTAATTGATTTATCTGGAATTAATTTTGTTAATGATGCAATTAACGTTGAATCAATACCAGCGCTAAAAAAAATACCAATATTATTCTTATTCTTTGTTCTTAACTTTATCGAAGACATAAGTGAATTAAGTATTTCATTTTCTGCTACATCTTCTTTATTAATTCTATTTTTATTGCATCGATATTCTTTAATTAAATTGTAGTATTTTTTTACTTTTATTTTACTATCATAAACCAAATATGATCCTGCACTTAATTTATAAACTTTTTTAAAAATTGTCTTTGGCTCCGTAATATAAGAGTAACATAAATAATTAGATAGTACCTTTTTATCTATAACTAATTTTTCTTTATAATTTTCAATAAAGTATTTTAAAGAAGTACTTATAATAAAATCATTTTTAAACTTAGCATAATATACTTGCTTACTTCCCATTCGATCTTTTGCTAAAATAACTTTTTCATCTATTATAAGAATAATTAAATATTCTCCATTAAGTTTTTCAAATAATTTATCTTTATATTCTAAATATAAAGATATAACTTTATCTTCTAAGCTTTTATTTTTAGAAAATTTTTTTAATGCATCTAAATTATATATATTTCCTATAACAAAACAATTATTTTTATTTAACTTAATCTCTTTATTATCTTTATATACTTTTAATTTATCATCTGTTTTTACTACACTAAAATCCATAAACACTCCCTATATGTATTTTTTTATTACTTTCGTCCATTTTTTCATAATGGCATCTTCACTATAAATATCTTTTATTTTAGAAGCATTATTACCTATTTTTTTTCGCAAGTCTTCAGAATCAAGCAAATATTCTATTTTTTCTTTTAAAATATGTAAGTCATTGATTGGAATAATAATTCCATTTTCATTATCCTTAACAAGAGAATCAATTACTTCCGTAGATCTTGTTGTAATAACTGGCATACCACATGCCATTGCTTCCATTAAAGCATTAGGCATTCCCTCATAGTTGGATGGCAAAACAAATAGCGTAGATTTTAAAATGTTTTCTTGGGGATTATCAACTCTTCCAATTAAAGACACCCTATTTTCTAAACCTAATTTCTTTACTTCTTTTTCAAGTTTTTCTTTTAAAGATCCTCCACCACAGATAAGAAGAGTGTATTCATCAAATCTTTTATCTAAAAGAGAGAATGCTTTAATAAGTAAAGATAGATTCTTTTGCTTTTCCAAACGACTGGCAGCTATTATTCTCTTTTCTTTTTTTAACTTTCTAATGTTTTTTATGTATTCATTAGTTAAAAAGTTAGGTATCGTTATAAGTTTATCTTGAACATTTTTATTTAAATACTTTTTATAAGAATCATCTTGAACAATTATAGATGTTGCTTTTTTATAGTAATGATCTCTTATAAATTTAGTTAATTTAAATTCTGATGTAGGATGATTTCTTATTGAAATAATTACAGGAATATCAGTTTTTAATGCAAGAGCTCTAATTGCTGCTTCTGGCAAAAAAGCAATAATTAAATCCGGTTTTTCTAACTTTACAATTTCTTTTAATTTCTTACTTCTTTTTTGACTTAATTTAGTAAATATTTTTTTTATGTTTTTTTCTTTTGATTTATCAACATCATCAATATTTAAAAGTTTAATTTTTTTATTTAATTGATATTCACACTTACATTTTATATTTGTAACAATAGTTACATCATAAGTATCAATTAGATTATTAGACAAATTAGCAATTGTCTTTTCTGCTCCACCTTTTACCATGGTCATCGTATAAATTAATATCTTTTTCATAATTAAACTTCCTTAAATAGTTTTTGATACTTTTTGTTATTTTTAAGTAAATCGTCATGAAGACCATCTGCTACAACTTTACCTTTTTCAAGCATAATAATACGATCAGCTTTATTCATAATTTCGCGATTATGAGTAATCATAACAATTGTGTATTTACCTTTTAATTTTAATATTAAATTTAAAATGGATTTAATAGTATCATTATCCAAATTATTTGTTATTTCATCAAAAAGTAAAATTTTTGTTTTAGCAAGTAATGCTCTGGCAATTGCAAGTTTTTGTTTCTCTCCACCAGATATATTGGAACCATCTGATTTAATTTTAGTATCATAGCCATTTGGCATTGATTCAATCTTTTTATCAATTCCAACAAGTTTGCAAACTTCCTTAATATGTTTTATATCATCATCTACTAATCCTAAATTTTCTTTAATTGTAAAATCAAAGATAAAAGGTTGTTGCGTAACTAGAATAATATTACTTCTAATTTCATCTTCTAAAAGAGTTGATATATCTGTTTTATCCCATAATATATTTCCTTCTTGTGGTCTTATCATACAAGTTAAAAGTGAAAATAATGTTGATTTACCTGCCCCATTACTTCCAGTAATAATTGTAAAAGATTTTGGCTTTATAGTAAGATTAAAATTTTTAAGTATTGGCTTTTCATTATAACCATAACTAATATTATTCATAGTAATATTTCCAGTAAAGTTCTTAATCTTTTTTGTTCCAAATCCTTCTTTATTATAATCAAGTATTGAAAAAATGCGATCTACTGATAAATTAAATTGAGCAAAGTTATTAATAACAGTTGATAGTTTATTAGAAAAAGTAAATATATTACTACGATACATAAATATAATTACAAAAGCTGATGTTGTAAGCAATTTAAATTTAATTAACAACACTGATAAAACAATTATTACTCCTGAAAATAACGTACTTAAAAACTTAGATGCTTTACTGGCATATTCTAAATATAAATTACTCTTATATTCATATTCTCCGATTGATGCAAATGAATTTTCAGTTTTGTCTAATATCTTATCTTTTAACTTTAAAGCTTTAATATCTTTAGCACCTTTAATCATTTGATTTATTAAAGTTAAATTATTATCTTCTTCTTCTAACAACTTTTTGCGATAATAAATACTCTTATTTACCCAATAATATTGAAAAGATACAGATAGTAAAATAGCTATTAAATAAAATATTCCTACAAAAATATTTAGGTAACATATATATATTAATATTCCAATACTTGTTATTAAACTAAAAATACTTTCTCTTACATTGTTAAAAAATGTTGATATATTTTTAGAATCATTTTTTAATTTATTTGCTATAGCTCCTTGACCATAAACATTATAAACATTGATATTTAAATCAAGCACTACTTTACATACTTTATTTCTAATAGTGTTAGTAATCTTTTTTCTTACACTTAAATTCTTATTTGATATTAACATATCAAAAATCGCATAAGTGATTTGTAATACTGCACTTAAAATTGCGAAAAAGATTACTAATTTAAAATTATAACTAATAATGTTATTTATTATCTTGCCCCCAAAAGAAGGTGTAACCATAGTTATAAAAGATACAGCTATACTAAGTAATAGTGTAATAATTATTTCCTTTTTACATTCTTTAAAGAATACCCAACATTTTTTTAGATTCATCCATACTTTATTCATAATCATCACCATTTAATAAACAATTATATATTTTAACATACTTTGGTAATATTTTATCAATACTATATTCATCTGCTAAGTATTTATTTTTTTTGCCTAGCTTTTTTGCAAAGTCTTTATTATTTTTTAAATCATTTATATTCTTAATTAAAAGGTCTGGATTATTAATTGGTACTATAATTCCGTTTACCCCATTATTAATTAAATCTCTATTTCCTCTACAATCAGTTACTATAATTGGTTTTTGTTTTTTCATGGCTTCCATAATGTTTAAAGGAAGTCCTTCTTGCATACTTACAGAAATAACTAAATCTGTTATATCAAATATATCTTCTACATCTGATCTAAACCCTAATATCTTTACATTTTCTTCTAAGTTATATTTTTTAATCAGCTTATAAATATTATTTTTTAAAATATTATCTCCCACTAATAATACTTTTATATTTGTAAGATTCATTTTAGCTAAACATTTCAAAAGATATGTTTGTCTTTTTCTTTTTGATATTTCAGCAACATAAGTAATAACGTAGTCTTCTTTTTTGATTCCTAAGTTCTTTCTTAACACTCTTTTTTCTTTTTCTGTAATTTTATTTTCAAACTTTTTACTTTGAAAACCTATTCCTTTTATATATTCTGTTCTTACTTTAAAATGTTTTAAAGCAAAATTATAGTCTTCTTCATTTATTGTAACTAAAACATCAACTAACTTCATTAAAACTTTTTCAACCGGATAATATATTACTTTATTAATTAAAGAACATCCTTTATAAAAGTGAAAACCATGAGCAGTATAAATAAGTTTAGTTCCATTATTAATTCTTGCTCTTTTGGCTGCAAGTCTAGCTACTACTCCTCCCATTGG
Organism: uncultured Muribaculaceae bacterium; assembly: GCA_964611015.1. GTDB lineage: Bacteria > Bacillota_I > Bacilli_A > RF39 > UBA660 > Onthocola_B. The sequence goes on along the minus strand of CAZSXH010000002.1, from coordinate 12,876 downwards.
AGTACTTGCAGATATAAGATCATATTTTTCTTTGGCAATTACTTTTCTTAGCATTCTAATTGCTTTGATATTTCCAAACTTAAATGGTCTTCTTGAAATTGGTATTTTAATTTTTTTATCACAGTATTCAAAAGTTATTTCAGAGTTAGTAGCAACATGAACTGTATAACCCAAATCTTTAAAATACTTCATATAAGGAAGATAGCATAAACTTATATGCATATCAGTATTAGCTACAATTAATATTTTTTTGTTCATGCCAAGTCCTCCTTCTTTTTTAATTTCCTATATTTTGATTATACCATAATTGAAATACATAATAACACCATAAGACAATAGCTTTGCCATATGTGGCATCTTTTTCAAATGTTGCAATTAATTTATTTAACTCTTCATAGGAAAATAATTTTTGCTTTTCAATAAAATCTTTAGATGATATTTTTTTTATTTCAGGTAACATTAAACGAAGTACCCAATCTTCGGTTGGAATACCAAATCCCTTTTTCTTATAATTAACAAAATATTTTTGAGGGATAGATTGATAAAGGATTTTATCAAAAAGTATTTTTCCTGATCCGTATCTATTCATCATTTTTGTTGGAACGGAAAATGTTTTTAAAATAACTTCTGGATCATAAAAAGGAGTATACAAATTCCAATCATAATGATTCATTAAAGTATTAGTTTTAACACGATATTTTTCTGCTACTGTATTTGTTAAATCTCCAAGAGATGCACTTCTGATTTTTTCATCTTCTCTTCTTAATAAAAATACTTGTCCTTTTAATCCTACTAGTTTATCAGAGTAATTAAATCTTCTTATTATATTAGTCTGAGCCATTTCACTAAAGTTTTTATAATATCTTCTTTTAATGTTTATATTTTGAAGTTTTCGTAAAAACAATTTTATCCTCGGATAACAATTATATATATCATACATCTTAGAATTTAAAAATAAGGCGTCATTTCCATCACCAGTTAAAAAGAAATCATTTTTATCTTTAATATTTTCTATAAGATAAATACTGGGAATAATTGATGGATCAGCAAAAGGTTCATCATAATAGGAAGATACCTTTTTTATGGTTTTAACCACTTCTTTTTCTTTTAAGATTATTGTATGATGATTACTTCCAATAAAATTTGCGAATTCTTGAGCATCTTTTGATTCATCCTTTTCATTTTCGAATCCTAATGTATATGTATTTATTTTTTTAGTATAATAGTCATTTGCAAGTTTTGCAAGGAAAGTTGAATCCTTTCCACTACTCATAAGTACTCCAACTTGGGAAGTCTTCTTACCATATTTTTCAATATTAGTTTTAAAAGTTTTAGAAAAATCATTTACTATTTGTTCTTCTGAGATTTTATTTAGCCTTCTTTTTTCATACTCATCCCATAAGCTAAAATAATTCTTTTTATTGATTTTTGTACCATTATAAATAATATAGCTTCCTTTTTCAACTTTATAGGTATTATTAAAAATAGTAAGGGGCTCATATATATACATATATCCTAAGTAATTAGCTAAAGCTTGCTTATTAATTTCTTTTGGAAATTCTTTTATTTTCATTATCTTTTTTAATGAAGTTGAAAACATTAAGGTATTATTTTGATGATAATAATATATTGGTTCATTACCAAGCTTGTCTTTGATGAGAAAAAGCAAATCCTCTTTCTTATCATAAATAACTAAAGAAAAACTTCCATCTAAAGACTTTAAAAAACTTAATTTTTTCTTTTTATATAATGTAGCAACTATTTGTTCTGGCTTGTTACTATGTATTTTGTTTTTATTAGCAATTTTTAAAATATTAAAAATTTTACCCTTGATAAAAACAAATAAATCTTCATTTACTTTTTTATCATTAATAAAAATATCTCTTTTGTTCTTATCGAAAAATCCAGTAACTTCCATTCTTTACCTCTAAACTAAATTATACTTTTCCATTTTTTTAATATTTTTTCTTTTGTAAAATCTTTTACTCTTTTACCAGATGCTAATTTATACTTTTGATATTTTTTTTCATCTTTAAGCATCATAATAATTGCATCTTTTAAATACTCTTCTTCTTTGGTTAAAGGAGCATTTGCTTCATACATTACTCTATCTCCTACTGGAATAAGAATACCATATTTTCCAAGAGTAACCTTTTCAACTCTTTTTTCTTTTATATTTTTAGGATCTATTATTTCTTTTGATCCTCCTGGTGCATCCGTTGCTATCACTGGTAAATCACAAGCCATAGCTTCTAAAATAACATTAGGCATTCCTTCATAAAATGAATTTAAAACAAACACTTTAGAATTATACATAAAAGGGAAAATATCAGCATTAAACTCTATTAGAAAAACATTTTTTTCTAAATTTAAATCTTTAATTATTCTTTCGTAGTATTCCTTTAATTCTCCTCTACCAGCAAGCATTAGTTTTGCATTTTTATCATACTTTACTACTTCCTTAAAAGCTCTAATAGTATGCCATTGGGCCTTTTGAGAGGAAAACCTACCAGCAGAAAAAACAACATTCCCTTTAAATAGATTTTTATATTCTTTTGGAAGTTTTGCTTTTTTTGATTTTTCTATTTTATCAACTTCACAAAAATTAGGAATAACAATATTCTTTTCTTCTGGGGAATGATAATATCCCACTGTATCTGTTTTGACATCTTCTGATACATTTACAATTAAGTCAACTCTTTTAACAGCATATCTATAGATTAAAGAATTCATAAATGATGGTTTATTAACTTGAGTAGATAACATATTACGAACCGAAAAAATAACTTTTTCTTTGCCACGCGATAAATAATTATAAACATTATATTTAATCAAAAAACTTATAGCAGTATCAATTTTTAATTCTTTTTTTAGTGCTTTTAATTTCTTAATAGCATTTAAACTAACTCTTGCCCCAGTTAATTCTTTCATTTCCACAATATTTACATCAGGAATATAATCAGCATTTTTGATTGTTCTTACAACTAAAGTAATATTATAATCATCTTTTAAATTATTACATAAATTGCAAACTACTCTTTCAGCTCCTCCAGAACGCATTTGCCCAATAATGAACATAACGTTTTTTTTCATAAAACCACCTACTTAATTATTTCTAACCATTTTTCTACTATTATTTTTTTATCATAAGCTTTAATCCTTTCTAAAGACTTCTTATGATAATGTTGATATTTTTTAGGATCTTTTAAAAGTATCTCCATAGCATCTTTTAATAAAAGTTCATTTTTAGTAATTGCTTTTTCTTGATGATCTTTAACAAATCCTGGAACTAAAATACCAAATTCTGCTTCTTTGATTTCAGTAATAGAATTATCATCATTAAAATCATCTGCAGTTAATATTTCTTTATTACCTCCAGGAACATCAGTAGCAATAACAGGTACACCACAAGCCATAGCTTCAATTACAACATTAGGAAATCCTTCATAATCGGATGCTAATATAAAGCCTTTAGCTCTTTTTAAAATTGCATGAGGATTTTTATAAAAATCCATAAAAATAACATTCTTATCTATTTTGTATTCTTTAGCAAGTTCTATAAGCTCGGTTTTTAAATCCCCTCTTCCAAAAATTAATACTTTAGTTTTAGGATAAGTTTTAACAACTTCTTTTAACGCTTTAATAATATGTTTTATTCCTTTGTGAGGAACAATACGTGATATTGCTACAAAAAAATCATCTTTAACTAGTTTTTCATCTTTACTATTTAATTTTTCTTTTAGGTTTTTGCTTATTATATCTTCATCACAAAAATTATTTATCACCTTAAGCTTTTCTTCTTTTACATGAAAATTTTTAATTTGATCTGCTTTCAAACTTTCTGAACAACAAACAGCAAAATCACAAATTACAGTTGAAATTTTATGTAACATTTTTAAAGTAAAGCCTTCATTTTTAGCAGTTAAATGATTTCTAATTGAAATAATTACTCTATCATTTCCTTTAGATAAAGCATTATAAAAATTACAAGTTGTGGTATAGCTAATTGTTACATCTATTTGAAGCTCTTTTTTTATCTTCTTTAGTTTTCTAATACCTTTAAATTTTTCTTTTATATTTTTTTTCTTAAGTTCTGGTATTTCAATAATTGGTACATTACAATCATAATCTGCATCTTTTTTGTTAAAAGTCACTAATGTTACATTATGAGTTTTAGCAAGTGAGTTTGCTAAATTTGTAATCGAACGTTCTGCTCCTCCATTTCGAAGTTGAGAGATAATGAGTAAAATATTCTTTTTCATTGTAATCACCAACATTTATTATACTAAATGTCCTAATTAAATGCAAAGAAAAAAGCCTTTATTTCGACTTTTTCTTTGCTTTCTTTTCACGTTTGTTTTTTGGCTCCTCTAAAACTAATTCAAAAGAATTTAAATATCCCAAAAACATATAGAAAACGGGAGCTACTGTAATGACACTTATATTAAACTGTGCTTGAATTAAATAAGTAATAAAAGCAATAAAGATGACATAATTATGATTATCTTTATAATTTTTATTTTTAAAATAAATATAAACAGTATAACCGAGTAAACTAAGATATGCTACTAAAGCAAAAACACCTTCAGTTATTAAGATTTGGATAAACTCATTATGGGCTTTATCAAAACATTCGGTTTTTCCATTAGCTTCAGCACAAAGATAAGTTCCATCATTAATTAAAGAAAAATTATCAATTCCAATTCCTGCATAATAATATTCTGGAACTTTTTTTAAAGTTTCTTTCCAAATATATACTCTATTATTACCAGTAGAATCACTAATACCATTTTTAAAAATATCTTTAATTTCCTCTATATTTTTATTCATCGTATAAGTAATTCGATGATTAACAAAATTATCAAATATCAATATACTTCCTAATGCTATTGGTATAAAAGCTAATAAAAACATCAATACTTTCTTATAATTATTTTTATTTATTTTCATTCCTAATGTAACTAAAATAACAATACCAGCAGCTAAAAAGCATCCTGTTGTATTACCAATAATAAGACCATAAGTAAATATTAAAGTTAAAATACTATTAACAATAATACTCTTCATTTCTTTTTCTTTTATTAATCTACCATAACAAATCATAAAGCCAAGGATAATATAAGTAGAATAAAGATTAGGATTACCAAAAGTTCCACTAGCAAATTTATAGTTAGTACTAAAGTTAAGAGATCTATCATAACCCAATATATTTGTAATTCTAAGAGTTTGAAAAGTTCCAATTATTATTTGGATTATACCAGTTACTAATAAAGCATAAATTACTCTCTTTTGACTTTCTTTAGTTAAAGTACTCGATAATAAGAAAAACATATAATATGAAAGAATAACTCTTAACCCTTCATTTCTGCCAAAGGTTCCTTCTAAAGCCATCTGTGGATCAAGTGCCAGTTTATAAGAAAGAAAACCTAAAATGCTTAAAAGAATTACAATATAATCTTTAAATTTTATTCCCTCTTTATTTATTACTTTATAAATTATATATAAAACAAAAGAAAAAAAACCAAAGCAAGACATTCCTTTAGAAAAGCTTAAATAATCTATATTATCTCTAATTATTGAAATTGTTCCTAATGTTAAAAAGCAAATTAACAATATCATTAATCCTGTTGAAACATATTGATATATATTTTTTATTTCTTCATTATTTTTCATAATGACATTATAGCATTTTAAAATTATCTTATCAAGATTTTAAAAGAATAACACTTTTATTGTATCCCAAGTTCCCCTTAGCCCTTCATTTATAAATGTTTCAATTACTTCACTTACATTTTCTCCAGCATTACTAAAAGCATTACTATAATCATTTTGATCATTTTTAATATACTCTTTTATATCTACTTCTTTACCATCAATAACATCTTGTTCAAATTCTTTTATAGCTTCATCTGTAAGAGCAACTTTATCTCTAATTTCTGCATCATAATAACCACTAACAGAAGCTATATATAAACCTCCGAAGATAATAAATAAAATACTTACGATTCTCAAAAACCAATTTTTCTTTTTTTTCATACAGTTCCTCTCACATAATCATAAATAATACTTGCCATTATTTTTAAAGTGTTATTAACTTCTTCAATGTAATTATATTGACCACCAACTTCAATAAGAATAGTATTTTTGTTAAAATCTTGATTATATTTACCATTAACCCCTTTTCCAGACTTTTCTAAAACACCGCGACTTAATTTAGGATTTACTTGTTTTAGTTTTTCATTTAGATATTTTGCTAATTCTAAATTTTCTTGATAATTTTCGTGCTCTAAACCTACTACAAACAAAACTTTAGCATATTTCTTTTTATCAATCTCCGCAACAGTTTTACTATAACTGGAAGAATCACGATGAACATCAATAAAAAACATTAAACTAGGATTTTCCCGATATGCTTGTTCCATTAATATTCTACTAGCTTTATAAGAGCTTCCATACTTCCAACCATTAACATTTAAAACATCGACAATACTATTTTCTTCCACTATCGTCCCAATTCCTAAATCTCTTAAATACTCTCCTAAAATATGACTTGCAAGAAAAACAGTATTATTAATATTAAAGCTTTCCATAAAATTAGACTTATACCCTTCTGTTTGGTGAGTATTAAAAATATAGACTAAAGGTTCTTTAACATTAATAGAAACCTCTTCTTTTATAACTGGAGATGTAATATTAGTAACTGTTCCAGTATTAAACTTATCAATCCCAAAAGAATATTTAAATAAAAACTCCGTACTAGAAAGAGTTGTTAGATCTCCAAGATTTAAATTACCAAAAGAATCATTTACTAAATAATCAATATAAGCTTCATTATCTATATCAATTTTAATAGAATTGTAAAGTAATTTAAAAGTTGCTAAAAAAGAAAGTATTATAATACTAATTATTATGAGTAACCTTATTATTACCCTTCTTTTGTTATTTCTTCTTTTTAATCTTGCTTTCATATTATCACACCATAATTATATAATTTACATTTTAAATATTATGTCGAAAGAACTACTTTAAATAAATATTTATTTGCAATATAATAGTAATGGTGATTCCAAATGAATTATTTATTAGAATATGTTGAAAAAAATAAAGATAAAAGTTTTAAAGAATTTCCTTTTAATGAAATTGACGCTGCAGTATACTCTCTTATTACTTATTTAGATTTAAGAGATGTTACTAAACCAATATCTATTAAAGACTTCTACAAATTGCATTTTAAAAGATTTAAAGAAAAAAACAAAATAAAGTTTTATCAAACTAATAATGAACTTTTTATACAAATGGCTAATTCATCAAGATATCAAGATAACCTAATTAGTAACTACAAATCTATTTTAAATAATAATACTCAATTTGGAGCAATAACTATTACTGTTCCTCACTACTTTAAATATATTGCATTTGAAGGAACTGATGATAATTTAGTTGGATGGAAAGAAGACTTTGAACTTAGTTATGATTATCCAATCAGAGCTCAAAAAGAAGCTATTAATTATTTAAAAGAAAATATTAAATTTAGTGATACATTGGTTTTTGTTGGAGGTCACTCTAAGGGAGGAAATCTAGCAATTACTGCTTTGATGGAAGCTGGACTTATTAACAGATTAAAAGTTCAATATATATTTAACTTTGATGGGCCAGGATTTATGCCTAATATAAAAGGTTCTAAAAAATATCAAAGAATCGTAAAAAAAATACGCACCTTTTATCCAGAAGATAGTATCGTTGGTATGATTATGGATAATGAAGGAATTAAAAAAATAGTTAAAAGTAGCACAAAATTAATTAGTAACCATTATCCTCATACTTGGAAATGGGAAGACAATCATTTTATATATGGTAATATTTCCAAATCATCCTTAGCATTTCATAAAAAAGTTAATAATTATTTAAAAATGGATTCTGGTAAAAGAAAAAAAATTAATGAAATGTTATTCAAATTACTATATGATGCGGGATATACTAAATATAGTGAACTTTCACAGTTAAATTTTTCTAGGTTTAAGAATATGATTATAACGACTCTACGTCTTAAAGATGAAGAAAAAGAGCTATTACTGGAAGCATTTAAGCTCCTTATTCTAAGACCAATAGATTCAAGTAACACAAAAAAGAGTTAAAAAGCTTGCGAAAACGCTAATTATCTGATAAAATTAATAAGAAATGAGGGAGGAGCTTAAATATGGCAAATATTAAAAGTTCAAAAAAAGCTGTTAAAGTTATTGCTAAAAAAACAGAAAATAATCATGAACTAAAAATGCGTGTACAAAACCTTATAAAGAACTGCGAAAAAGCAATCGCTGCAGAAAACAAAGAAGAAGCGAATAAATTACTTAAAGATATTCAAAAATATACTGATAAGGCAGTTAGCAAAGGTTTAGTTAAGAACAACACTGCAGATCGTGAAAAATCAAGATTGACACAAAAAGTAAAAAATATGAAGTAACAATTGTTTACTTTATTTTTTTTTGCTATGATAAATACATGAGGTGATGGAATGAAAAAAGTAATGGTAATTATTTGTAGTTTGTTAGTACTTGGAGTTACTTTTACCTTTTTAAATCCAATTACTGACTATCTAGCATCTGCAATAAGTAATGAACCAACTTTATATATTAGACCTGGAAATGAATATAAGAAAAACAAAGATTATTTATATGTTCAAATATCAAAAGATTATATCCCCTACTCATATCAAGACTTGCTTAATTTATATTATAGTGTCATTGATAACGGCTGGGATCAATTTACTTTTTACTGTCCTAAAGAATATACAAAATGTTTAGATGATGTTTCTTTAATCAGTAGTGATGAAGCAATTTTAACACATTTAAATAATTATGTTCATCCTTTTAATAGTTTTACTAATATTAAAAGTAGTATTAGTGAATCAGGAGAAGTTACTTTAAGAGTATTTTATTTATATAACAAAGATGAGATTATAAAAATAGATAAAAAAACTGATGAAGTTTTAAAACAAATATTAACTGATGATATGGATGATTATGATAAGGTAAAAACTATTCATGACTATATTATAAATAATACTAAGTATGATGTAGATAGAAATGAAAACAAAGAAAGTAAATATCAATCTTATACTGCATATGGTCCTTTATTTGAAGGTTATGCTACTTGTAATGGTTATACCGATTTAATGGCAATTTATTTAACTAAATTGGGTCTTAATAATTTTAAAGTAGCAACAACACCAGAAGAAATATCATATTCTGCAACTGGACACATTTGGAATGCTGTTTATTTAGATGATGAATGGCTACATATTGATCTTACTTGGGATGATCCAGTTGATGAGAATAAAGATTACTTATTTCATACTTATTTCTTAGTAAATAATGAAGAAATGGCAAAAGCAGATGATGGCGAAACTGTTATTGAAGAACATAATTTCAATAGATTATATTATTTAGAATTTAACGATTAAAAAAACACCAGAAAATGGTGTTTTTATTATTCTGTAACTTTAAAGATAGTTGGAATACCTCTTGTTTTATGCTTTAATGTTGAATCAATTGGATCATTAATAAGTTCGCCATTAACAACAATATTGCTAGATGTACCTCCATCTAAGTTGGCAGCATTAACAGCTCCATACTTTTCCATAATTTGAGTTAAATCTAACATTGATGCTCCTTTGGTACGAAGTTCATTACTATCAACTACTAAGAATAATACTACTCCATCTTTTCTTTGACCAATTGCAGTTCTAGCAGCATATCCCCAACCACCATTACCTTTAATAAATGATGATTTGCCATTAACAATTAAAAATGGTCCCATTGTTACAGCATCACGAACTCCTTGATTTATTGCTTCACTTGCACTAGTCTTTTTCATTAATACTAATGTATTTTCTTTATTAAATCCTATTATTCCTTGAGAACTACTATATTTAAGATTACTAATGATTTTACCATCTGCAATAGTTACACCAAGAGGTGTTCCACCTTTACTATTATAATTTGGATCAACAAATCCTCCACCATTAATTGCAAGTATTGCTTTTTGTTCTTTTGCCATCGTATATGAGTATTGACCAGCATCACGATCTAGTTTTCTACTAACCCCAACACTTACCTTACTAGGATCATAAATTGCTGCTAAAAAAGCATCACATCCATTTACTTTAAACTTAATTAATTTGTAAAGTTCCCCTTCTTCATGTTCAAGAAGTTCCTTTTCATAATCATTTTTAAAATCTGTTGTTGGTTTGTGATCAACTAAGGTTGGATCTGTTGCGGCATCTCCATCATCTATATAGTTTTCTCCTAAAATACTATTTATTCTTTCTTCATTATAAAACCATTTACAATAGTATTGATGATGCATAGTTCCCATTGCTGTTGTAACAAGCCAAGTTCTAAATCCACTATATGGTCCATAAATTAGAAATAAGAATCCAGAACAACCTAAAATATAAAGTGCAACTAATATAGAAAATAGCCATACTTTCCATTTTTTAAACAAGCGACCTTTTTTGTTTTTTACTAGAATAAATATTGCTACAACAATAGAAATTATTGATAATATCATCACTATTAAAGCAATTATTTTACCAATACTATTTACTAATGTTGAAGAGTTACATCCTATTACAAAAAAGACTAAGCTTGTTAGAAAGAAAAAAATACTAATCCATAATGTAATTAATCCCATTTTTCTTTTACTCATATCAATCACCACTTTAATATTTATATCATAATTCTTTATTTATTACAACTATTAACATATTCTCTTATTTCTAAGAATCCTTCATCAAAATTTTCTGTTACATCAAACCATTTTACATCCATTTTATTATTAAACCAAGTATATTGTCTTTTGGCATAATGTCTACTATTTTTCTTTATTAATTCTTTTGCTTCTTCTAAAGATATTTCTCCATTTAAGAAACTAATAATTTCTTTATAACCTATGGCTCTTTTTAGTATTTCACTATTAGGATAATTATCTTTTAAAGCTTTAACTTCTTCAACTAATCCTTCATTAACCATTTTATCAACACGTTTATTTATTAAATCATATAATTTTTCTCTACTTGTAGTAAGGCCAATAATTAAAACATCATCATATAGCAATACTGGATCAACTGGTTCTTCATTTTTTCGATTTAAAAATCTTTCTAATCTACGACGATTATTTTTATCTACTTTGCTATTTTTATCTTTTTTTAAAACCAATTCATATAATTCTTCATCACTATATTTACTATAATCAACACTTTTTTCATCTTCAGAAAAACGATAATCCATTAAAGCAGCACAAACATAAAGTCCTGTTCCTCCTACCATAACAAGATTTTTATCTTTATAGTCTTCAAATACTTTTCTTACATCATCTTGATACTCTTTTACACTGTAATTTTCATCTGGATTTTTAATATCCAAAAGCAAATGTTTAACTCCTTCTTTTTCTTCTTCTGTTACTTTACTGCTACCAATATCTAATCCCTTATATATTTGAACTGAATCAAAGTTTATAACATTAGCATTTAAATATTTAGCTAGTTTTATACTTAATTTAGTTTTGCCTACTCCTGTAGGTCCTACTATTGCGACTTTCATCTTTATCACCACGAAACTATTATAACGAAATTAATTTGATTTGACAATTTATTTAAGAGTTGCTATATTAAATTTGGTGAAAAACATGGCTATAATAGGTATTATTTGTGAATACAATCCATTTCATAATGGTCATTTATATCATATAAACAAAATTAAGGAAATGTATCCAGATTCCATAATCATTTTGGTTTTAAATGGTTACTTTTTAGAACGAGGAGAAGTATCTATAGAAACTAAAGAAGACAAAACTAAATTAGCATTAGAATTTGGTGTTGATATCGTTTTAGAACTTCCATTTATTTATGGTACCGAGTCTGCTGATACATTTGCTGATACAGCCGTTAAGATTTTAAATAACTTTGGTGCCCAAAAAGTTGTTTTTGGTAGTGAATGTAATGATATTAATAAAATACTAGAAATTGCCCATCATACTTTTAACGATAATTATAATGAAGAAGTAAAAAGATTACTAGATGAAGGACTTAATTACCCTACTGCTTTAGCCAAAGCCTTACATATTGATTTTGAATTTACTCCGAATGATCTACTGGGGATATCATATACTAAATCTATAATAAAAAACAAATATAATATAGAACCTATTACAATAAAAAGAACCAATGAATATCATGATTTAAAAAGCAACGATGAAATAATCAGTGCATCAAATATAAGAGAAAAGCTAAAAAATAATGAAGATATAACTAAGTATTTACCAGATAAATCTAAAAATAGTATTTTGAATGTTAACGAAAGCTCATTATTTAGCTTAATAAAAGCTAAAATTATTACAGATGAACATTTAGAAGAATACTTAGATGTCGATGAAGGAATTGAGTATCGTTTAAAAGAACAAATCTTAAAAAGCAATAATTTAAAAGATTTTATAGCAAATGTAAAAACTAAAAGATACACTTATAATAAAATCAATCGAATGCTGATTCATATTTTAATTGGACTAAAAAAATGCGATATAAATAACGATTTAGCTTATATAAAAGTTTTAGGATTTAATCAAAGTGGTAAAAAACATTTAAGTAATTTGAAAGAAAGTTCAAAAATTTCAACTATCATAGATAAAGAATCAGTTCAATATAAATATGAACTGAAAGCAGCACTTATTTATGATCTAATAAATAATACAAATACTTATGAATTTGAAAAAAAAGCAAAACCAATAATTTTTTAGGTTTTGCTTTTTACATGCTTTATTAAACTTGCATTAATTCTTCTTCTTTTGCTTTTATTTCATTATGTACTAATTTATTATATT
>CAZSXH010000001.1:0-28627 GCA_964611015.1 uncultured Muribaculaceae bacterium | reverse complement strand
CCGCAAATGCGAGCTTTCCAATACATTGAAACTTGTAAATCTTAACGTTTTGTAAATTAGCGTCCCTTATTTTATGGGGCAAAATGGGGTATTTGTTGGCTACCTGTTGGCTACACATCAAGTTTTTTCGTATATTAACTATACTTTAAACAAATAAAAAATGGTAAGAATATTTAAAATCCTACCATTTTAATTCATACATTTCTATTAAAATAATTTGATGTTATCCCAATTAGTTAATCCTGCTTTGATATTGGCATCAACTTGTTTTTGAACTTCATCATATCTTGAACCTAGTGCTTTCTTTCTAGCATCACCATTACCAAAATCACCTCTAATAGTCTTTTTAACTAGAGTTAATAATTCATCATTATTTGATTCATTATTAGTAGGTGTTTGAGCAGGTGTACTTCCTTTAAGTATTTCATTTACTCTTGCTTGAACTTCACTATATCTTGAACCTAAAGCACTCTTTCTAACATCACCATTACCATATTTACCTGCAATAACTTCTCTTGCCAATTCATCTACTGATTTAGAAGAAATATCAGATGTTGGTGCAGTATTTGTACTACTAGAACCATTTAATCTTTTATTTACTTCTTCGGCAATATAAGGGAACTTACTTTGTAAATATGGTCCAGGGCAAGTTGTATTTGCAAACATATTATGTCTTGTTAAATTACCATTGGCATCTCCAGTATAATTTAAACTTGCAATACCATTTCTTTTACAAATATCAACACATAAATCAATCAATTTAGCAAGTGCTTTATCAGATACATGCCAATTAGTATTAGCACCACCATCATTTGCAACTTCAATAGTAACTGCTTGATTGTCATTACTTGGAGAACTTGAAGTCCATGCTCTATTCTTTTCTTCAACATACATACCAACTCTACCATCGCTACCTATACCATAATTTGATGATGCTTGGCGACTTGTACCATTAAATACTCTACCACAAGTTTCAACAGATAAGTTACCTGCCATATGATGAATAGTGATTTTTTTAATCTTATTATTTCTAGGATTGCTACTATTTGGTGAAATAGCAGTATAGTTTACTAAAGGACTATTACTCATTTTCTTCCACCTCCTCACCTTTATTATTAGATAATTCATTTAGTGCCTCTTCTTGCACTTCTTCTTCTGTTTCGACAACTGCCAAAACTTCTTGTGTTTCTTCAACAACTACTTCTTTTTCTTCCATTTTCTTTTCACCTCTATCTTTCTTTTAATGGAATATATAAAAAAAGAACCTTTTAGTTCTTTCTCTATTGTTTTTTATTGTAATTATTACTAGATATCATTAATACACTACCCAAAAAGGCATCAAATGCAGTCATTATAGTAATAACTATATCTGTATAACTAAATTCAAAACATTGTAATACTACACCTACAAATACTGTCAATGCAGGTAAGAATACTTGGGCAATGTATTTTAAAATATCATATACTTTATTACTCATACTTTATCCTCCCCTCTATATCTTAAATACAAATGCTAAAATGCCACCAATTATTGCACCAATAACTAAACGAACTAACCACTTATTACCATCTTCTAGTGCATTAATTCTACTTTCATTATTTTTGGCAATATTCAGTGCTTTTTCACTTGTTTCTTTAACACCTTTATAGTCTTGTTCTTTTATCAATGTTTCTAGCACTGATAATCTTTCCAAAACTTCAATTTGAAATTTGCTATTTTCCATTTTTATCCTCCTTATCCAGTTACTAAAGCACGAAAAAAGACAATTCTTTCATTGCCTTATCTTCTATATACATTATATCACTTATTTAGTGTGAATTTTGTGAATTATTATTTATGAATAAATCATCAAATAATTTATCCATATTTCTGATTGTTCTATGACAATCATATTTAGATATGTTTCCTTTCCAAGACTTATATTGTTCTTCTATATCTCTAAAAGAAATTTTGCCATTATCAAGCATATTTTTAAAACTTTTTAACTTTCTTCTTTCTCTGACAAAATTGCCTTTTATTGGTATTCTTACAAGATGCCCTGTTTCAGTTAATCTATACTTTATTTTTAAAAAGGTAAAACCTTTATCTAATCTAAATATTTGAGTTTTCTTTCTATTAATAAATATACCTAACTTTTTACATATCTTATCTATATCTTCAAGTAACTGTTTTAATTCTTCTTTATTATTACTTATGATATAAGTATCATCCATATATCTTCCATAGAACTTAATACCTTTAACTATTTTACAATAATTATCCATTTCATGAGGGTAATAAATGCCCGATATCTGCGATATTTGACTACCTATTCCCAAAGATTTATTCATAAACTTTTCGCCTGTGTTATCAGTATTCGCTTTTGCATATGATAACGAATCAAACAAATCAGTTTCTGTCTTATCATAATTGGATATATCGACAGAAAAACTATCGACTAAATGACTAATTAAATTAATTATATCCTCATCATCAATAATTTCTCTGTACATATCCATTAAAGGTTTATGAAGTATATTATCATAAAACTTACTGAAATCAATAACGAGTGCATATCCTTGATTCCCATACTTTCTATAATATTTATGCAAATGATTTTCTATTCTTCTCCTAGCAAAATCAATGCCTTTTTTCTTCACACTTGCACCATTATCATGTATTAGATATGGTTCAACTATGGGATTTAATTGGTCACACAAAGCCCTTTGTATAACCCTATCATAGAAACAAATGGAGCGAACATATCTTTCTTTTCCTCTTTCACATAGATAGAAACTATAAAACTCACCTTGCCTATAAGTCTTACTTCTTAATTCTATTTGTGTTTTTCTAATATTTCTTAAGAGATTTGCTTCATATTGTTGAACACTATTTTTCCAACTACAATTTTTTTTGGCTTCATAAAAACTATTTATTAAAACATTGGCATTACTAATCTTATTAATCATATTTTGTTCCTAACTTTAATTGACTTATCAAAAAGTATCAAAATATCTATTTGCCTTTCGGACAGGATAAAGTTTCCTTTTAATTATCGCAACGGTACTTAACCTAATCATTGTGCGAGTTAAAATCAGGGGCGAACACCACCCACACCAGAAGCATTGTTGTTGTTGCTATTACCATTGTTGTTGACATTAGCGAAAGCAGAAGCCCAGTAATTACAAACCTTACCCTTGTTTATCTTTATTTTCTAATTCCTTAAAGATTTTATTATCAGATTTTCGCCAACCTTTTAACAACACAATTTCTTTTTCAATCATATCAACATATTTCATGTACTTCTCTACATTTGGATGACATACAAAGATTATATATTGCATTTCTTGAAGAAGATTTTCGCAATTGCAAATGGCTTGTGTTTGATAGTTTCTTCGCATATAGTATTCTTCTTTATTCGTGATGTGAATTGTATTTGCAGAACAAATATTTTTCATCATATCTCGCAATAAATCCATGAAATAATCTCTTTCTTTATCAATTAGCCAAGTTGGAAAGTTATCGATGAAACTATTTTTGATATCATATGCAGACAAAATATCTTCCATTTGAGAGATATCTTCATCTTCCATATCATATACTTCTTTGGCAAATTCCAAATTTCTTCTTCTTGATTTTATTCCAAAATCTTTCAAAAGAAATTCAGTTATCATCAATCGTAATTTTATCGCATTATGATAAAATTCCATTTTTGATATGTTTCTTTTTCTTTTCAATACACTCATTATTGTTCCTCCCTCGATATCCTTAACCCACCCCACAAGGGGGTGTGATTAAGGATTAATCGATGTAAAAGCAGGGGCGAACACCACCCACACCAGAAGCATTGTTGTTGTTGCTATAACCATTGCGGAGGACATAAGCGAAAGCAGAAGCCGTTGTTACGGCTTTTAACCAACACCAATAAGACCTATTAGTAATATATTCAGGTGCTAATCTAAATAATGGTAATTGGCAATTATCAGTTCCGATATCATATCCACTACTTGACCATGTAATACTTCCAAATAATTGAACTTCATTCATTAAATCAAGTTTACGACTATACCAGTCCCAACCATTCGAACAACCACTATTAGTACCAAATCTATTATATCCAGTTGCATTTATAGAATTAGTTAATAAATTTCTATATTCTATAACATGATTGCCAAAAACAGGTGTGATATAAGTTGATAAAACACTAGGAAGTACAGTTTTATACATTTCACTTCCAACATAACCACCTGCACTTGTATTTGTACTATTCATTTGTGCAGTTGTTAAATGTTTATCAGGCACTATAATTGCATGATGCTTCGTTAGTTCGGTGTCGCCCTTATGTAAGTATACATCAAATCCTGCAATTCGCCAAGTGATGTTATTCTTAATTATATAATCACCTACAAATAAATCTTCAAATTTACCACTTGATATTCTAGTATATAAACTACCATCATTATAATATTTGGTAACATCTTTTCCTCTAAAAATCGAATTATGAAATCCTGCATTATTATTACCAATTATATCAGTTAATTTATAATCACCTACTCTTATAGATTCGCTTTCAATTGCTTTTTCATTTTTAGGTTTATAAACATTAACTTTTGTATCACCATTTATTGTTCTTGATTGTTCAAAATCTAAAATATTTTCTTGAAGAACATCTACATCATCTTTTAATTGTTCTATATCAGGTGTCATTGCATCAATTTCACTTTGTAAGTTACCTGCTTGGTCAGTTGTTAATTTATCTTTAATATGTTCAAACCAAGTGTTAAAACTCTCTGTATTATCAGCGATAAACTTATCAAATAATGCTTGTATTTGTATAAATAATTGTTCTGTATCAGGTGTTTCAACAGTAGATATAACATCACCACAATCACTTGTTATAAATCTACAATCCTCGATTAAATCTTGTGTTATTTCTGTTGTACCTGCAGGAATAAATACTTTTGCAATTCTTAAATCATAAGTTGTTGATGTTCTCACTAGATTGGGTGCTACTGGATTATTAGCAAATGTTCCTTTTATAACTTGAGCAGTAATAACTCTATTAGTTAAATCTAATCTGATGACAATATTATCAATACGATTTAAAACACCATCAGCATTTTCTATTGAAAGTGTTTTAATTGCATCATTATCATATCTGTAACCATTAATATTAGCAGAACCAACACTAACATTAACTGCCATATCATCAGCATTACCTAATACTTGGCAACTATTATTAAATATACCATTTGTAAAATATTTTGCTAAATGTCTTGCAAAATCTTCTGCATAATAAACTCTATCTCCATCTACATCATTAAAAAAACTATATTTTTCCATTTTTCATTCCTCCTTAATTATTAATTTCAAGATTTTCAACAAATGGTGTTCCAAATGTTGCATAAATCTTTTGATTATTATTTTCAATGGTTTCTTCTATTTCAGTAATTCTTTGTTTTAATGCAATTCCCCATGATTCTTTTTTTACATTAACAATATCACCTAAATCCCATAATTTCTTATAGTCATCTGCATATACAGTTACTTCAAGACTTTCTGTTGTTTCTATTAGTTTTTCTGAACCTTTTGTTTTTAAAGTTTCTTTGTATTGTGCAAGTGATAAATCTCCTTGATTTTCTGATTTTGCATCTACAAAAGTTTCTCTTAAATCAAAATCTTCATAGTTACCACTCTTAACTTCAACCATAATTCTATTTATATCTTCGCCTTGACCACCAACTAAAACATAATTCTTTTCTGTTTTGGCACTATAAGTGTATTCTGCCACTTCGATATTTGATTTATCTTCACTAAACTCATATCTAGGATTAATTGATTGTGTTTCAGTTCTATCTAAACCTTGATAATTCTCATAAATAAATTTTTTATTTGGTATATCAACTGATATTCTGTGTGCTATTGTTGATATTTTTGCTAAAGTTACTAAATATTCATAAACATTTTTATAAGTTGATTGGAATACCACATTACCTCCCTTTAATGGTGTTTTACTTATTTCTAATTTAGAAAAAGGCGACATTTCACTTAATATTTTTCTTTCTCCTGCCAAAATATCGCCACTAAAATTTATTTTTGTTTTGATTATTCTTCTATCTAATATACTTGATAAAAATCTACCATATATAATAACTTCAACACCATCTTCATTTTCATCATTAATAGTAAAACTTTCGATGATACCAACTTCTATGGCATCATCTCTAATAATTAGATTGTCTTTCTTTAAAAACTTTACTGTTTGATTATTAAGTGGAATATGAAGTTCAAATTCTCCAGAATCATAATATCTTCTTCGCCATCTTAACGAACTAAAAAAGTCTATGACACCAATAAGTTCTATATCTCTTGTATAAACATAAATATCAAATTCTTTTATCATTATACTGCCTCATATTCATTTACATATTCGATAACTGCTTCAAGATTATCAACTCCTGTATCAGCATTATATCGATATGTATTACTTCCATGATGTACTTGCAAGAACTTACTGCCATAAACCATTAAATTGTTAATATTTTCTTCAATTCCTGTACTTGCAGGTATATAAATAATATTTTTATTCTGTCTATAAGTATTTACAATAATCTTATCTCCTGCTTCCATTGTCTTTTCAATCTTCATTTCTTCTCTTGAATCAACATTAAATAAGGATGGATTGACAACTGTATCATTTGCAGTAAATGTTAAAGTCATTCCAAATTCTATATTAGTGTCATTTTGTATAGTAGCCATAGAAGTTGTATTTTTTACACCAAATTTAATACCAGTATCGTGTGGTATTTTTAATATGAATTTAAAGTTAGGCGACCATGTTGCCATTTGAAGTTGTGTTTTCTCTAAATCAGTAAAATATGGGTCAGGGCAAATTAAAGATATTTGAAATTGTTTATGCAATCCTTTGTTATCAATTTGAATTGATTCTACCTTATATTCAATTTTTCTTTCTAAACCATCTTCATAGTAATAAAGTGTACCAGTTGATTTTAAAGGAAATACACGATATAACTTTTGTCTATTAGAGATGACATCATCTCTAATAGCACCCTTGATAATTATATTTCTTTTTTCTATACTGGTACCAATATAATTTTCTCCTATTGCATATGCACTTTTCATACCTGCAACTACACCCAATACTTCATGCAATCCATCTACACTTTTAAGAAAAAATGGAAATTTATATTCAAATGTTATTTTTTCTTTTAGATAATTTTCACATACTATTTTCTTTGACATATTAAGCACCTACCAAATCTAAATATTGTTTTTCTTTACGAATTTGTCTTGCATACTCGCTTGGTGTATCTTTTGGAGAATAGAAATTATAAGTATTATTTTCAACTTTGTTAGAAGTTTGATTATTCTTACTTCCATCTGATGAAAATATTGAATTTGGCTTATTCAAATTTACTTTTGTTGATAAATCTAAATCAGTTGGCAAAGCCCTTTGTATAGTATCATTTACATCAGACATTTCTTGTTGAAATCCTACACCAATACCTTTTGCCAAGTTAACACCAATTTCATCCCTAAATACTCTTGATGGCGAATGAATACCAAATATACCTTTAATTCCATTCACAATTGACTTACCAAATCCTTTAATTTTATCTAATACCCAATCTTTAGCATTACTGATACCATTCCATAATCCTTGAACAAGATTTTTACCTATATTAAGCATACCTGATATACCACTTGTAATTCCATCTTTAACTTTTCCTAATAGATTTTTACCTATTTCTCCAAGTTTGCCATAATAACTAGCAATACCACTTATTAAAGAAGATATTATTTGTGGAATTTTAGCAACTAATTTTGGAATTGCTTTTATTAATCCCTCTGCTAATTTAACTATTAAGGTTATACCTGCTTCAATTAACTTTGGTAAATTATTAACAATAGCATCAATTAATTTATCTATTATTTCAGGAATTTTATCTATTAAATCAGGCAAAGCAGTAATTAGACCATCGGCTAATCCCATCAATAATTGAATACCTGCATCAATGATTAAATCGATATTATCTAATAATGTTTCGACCATTAATACAACTGCATCAATCATTTGTGGTATTAAAGTTGGTAATTGTTCTGCTATTCCTTGAGCCAAAGATACTACCATTTGAATACCCATTTTTAATATTTGAGGTAAATTTTGAATAATAGTTGTTATAATCATGTTTATTATCTGCATAACTGCAGTCATAATTGATGGCATATTATTTGTTAAACCTGTAATCAATTTTGTTAATATAGAACTTCCTGTTTCTAAAAATTTAGGCAAATATGCAATTATGTTATTTAATACTTCTGGTATCATTTCTACAATACTATCTGCTACTTGCTCTACTACTGGCATAATATTATTTGCAGTTGTCATAACACCATCAACTAGATTTTTCATTAATCCTGATAAATCAGCATTACCATTTGCTAAACCTGTTAAAAGATTTTTCCATGCTGATTGAGTAGAGGCAATTGACCCTGAAATTGTTTCGTTTGCTTCTTTAGCAGTTGTTCCTGTGATACCCATTTCATTTTGAATAATATGAATTGCTTCGGTTATATCAGCGAAACTATCAATAGACAAATTTGCCATTTCTCCATTTGCTACTTTAACTCTGTTGGCATCAGAAATTAATCTTTCCATTTCTGTTTTAGTACCACCATAACCTAATTTAAGGTTATCTAGCATTGTATAATTTTGTTTAGCAAATCCCTGATATGCACTCTGTATCATATCCATTGATGTACCCATTTTATTTGCATTATCTGCCATATCGATAATTGCTCTATCTGCATATTCTGCACTCTTACCTGTATCATTATTTAAACTTTGTAATAATGATGCACTAAATGAAGTAACAGTATCCATATATTCATTTGCTGACATACCTGCTGTTTTATAAGCATTGTTGGTATAGTTTTCTACTACACCTGCACTATCTTTAAATAATGTTTCAACACCACCTACTAATTGTTCGTAATCAGCATAAGAACTAACTGCTTGTTTTCCTACATCTAACATTGCAGAACCAACTGATTTCATGGCACTTGCTAACCCTTTAATACCTGCAATAATTCCCTCACTTATTAAGTTACCTTTTATCAAATCACCTAATGTAAGAGTATTTTTACCTGCATTTTCTTCTTCTTTGGCAAAGTCTTTTACCGATTTAGCATCATTATCAAAACTTTTACCTGCTTTATCTAAAACTGAATTATTATCTTGAATTTTTTTCGATAAGTCACTACATTCTGATTTAGCAGTATTCATTTTGGCTTTGTAATCATTTATCTTTCTATTATTACTATCATAACTACTTTCTGCCTTTGATAATTCTTTTTCTAAATCAGCAACTACCTTTTCTTGTTTTGATATTTCAGAACTTGTTGCAGTAGTGCTATTTTTCATTTTTTCTAGTGTTTGTTGTTCACTACTTAATGAATTTTTTAACTTATCAATTTCATTTTTGTTTTTTGTTTGTTGTTCAGTAAAGTTTTTAATGGCTTCTGCACATGTTTTAACAATGTTTTGTTCTTCTTGTAACTTTTTATTTAAAGCATCATTTTTTGTCCTTAAATCGCCTATTTTTGACCCATTATTATCAAATTCTGTGGATGCCAATTTTAATTCGCTACTAACTGCTTTTAAATTGCTATTAATGTTTCTTAATGCTTTTACATATTCGCTTTCACCTGTCAACTTTACTGTTCCACCAAATGAACTTGCCATATTACACCTCCTAATCTAACCATTCATCATCTTTTGATTGTTCTTTATCTACTTCACCATAAGTAGTTTTCTTTTCTAAATCGTGATAAAATTTGTACAATTCCCATTGCCGATTAAACTTTTTTAAAGTCATTCTAAAAACTTCTTTTTCTGAATAACCTAATTTGTTATGACCTATAAATAAAAACCACGAGAAATCTATTGGTTCATCCTTTTCTTCCTCGTGGACTACTCGTTTTTTGGGGAATCATCCTGTGTTGATTCAATAACAGTTTCATTTAATTTATTAGTTGCATTTGCTATACCCATAGCAGTTATTAACCTGCCTACTTGCTTATCAGTTAATAATGGTTGGTTGGTATTATTAGTTTCATTATCAATATCAATTGCTTCATTTAACATTTCTTTAATACCAAATATCAATGCTTTTATATCTACTTCTCTAGTTTCAAATACTTCTACTTCAATTTCATTGCCATTTTCATCTTCTACTTTTTCAGTAATTGGTTGACCTTTTTCATCTAGTTTTAGTATTCTTTCACCATTTTCATCATAGGCATACCCATCTGTTAATTCTCCCCATTTTGTAAATGTGCCATATTCAATTTGAATTGATTGCATAACATTTAAGTTAAAAACTGCCTTATATTCTTTTCCATTAACTGTAAATACTGTTTCCTTTTCTTTCATTTCCTTTTTTCCTCCTTTAAATAACAAAAAAAAGAGTAAAGACTAGATTAAGTTATTTTTCTAGTTCTTTACCCTTTCTTCTACCAGATTTTTTCACTGTTTCTTCGAAAAGATTTTATATTAATTAATTTGTTGATGTTGATTTTGAAGTGCTTTTTGCACTAAATGATGCTGGAGCAACTTCTGTGTTAGTTAATAAACTATCTAAATAAGCACTTGCCTCATTATAAGAAGTAAATGTTTTTGATTTAGACCATTCACCATCAGTTTTTCGCATAACTGAACCCTCAATAGACACAGTAGTAAACTCGATAGATTCACCTTTTGTTGCTTCATCAGGCATAGTATCTTTAAATTTAACTTTTGATAAAAATTCAACCTTATATTTATAGACACCACCCACAATTTTTGTTAAGATTCTACCAAAAGCAATGTAAGGTGCAACATCTGTATCTTTACGAACTATTTCACCATCATCACTAATATTATGTCCTAGTAAAGGTGCTAAAATAGTGTCATCATCATCATCAACAGTGATTGTTACAGAACCTTTATTGAATGTATAATCACTTTCACAAAGTCCATCATCACCATATAATTCAGCACTATTTAATTCAAGAGATACTTTACAATCTATTGCCTTACCTAATGTTTTAGGTTCTTGAGGTTTTTCATTTTCATCTAACAATGAATATCTAAAATTCTTTAAACCAATTCTTGCCATTTTATATTCTCCTCTCTTTAGCAAAGGTTATAGTTTTATGATAAAGTCCTGTTTCTTCTTCAAACATATCTGGACTATCTTCAACCCATACAAAATCATGTTCTAACATGACTTTCTTCAATTCTGAAACAATTGATAAATAGTTGCCATCGCTATATATATCAAAATCAAATGATGATGCACTATAAATAGGTTTATCATCACCATTTAATATAGGATTATTATCTATTTCCATATATGTTATATATGTTTTTGATTTGCCCTTGTATCTTAAAAACTTAAATGGTATTTTTTTATTACCTACTTTAAATTCTTCTAATATTTTTTCTATTTCATTATTCATAATCTAATCATCCTTTTGGTAAGTATTCTTTTTCTTTCTGTTTCATAGCATTTTCAATATCTGCCTTTCTAAAAGATTTTCTAAAGAAAGGTTTCTTCTTTTCTCCCATGCTAGTACCATATTCTCTTGCCATCGCTACTAATGGTGCAGGATGCTTTTTTTCAGCATCCATATAGCCATAAATCATGACTTTATTATTTATTCCATCATCTGATGGTGTTCGATATGTTTTTGAAACAAATAAGCACTTACTTAATCTATCTGTTTTTTTAAATGACTTTGACATATTATTTTTAACAATTCTTGCAACTGTTTCAGCACCTGCCTTTGTCATTTCACCCATCATTTTGGGTGTTGCTATCGCCAATTCTTCAAATTCTTTTATTAAATCATTTGGCAATTCTTGATTGAAGTGTGCCACTACTTATCAACAACTTTCGCTTGTATCTCTAACTCAATAGATTCTTCATTAATATTATTCAAATATTCAATAGAATAAATTTTGCCATTAAATTTTATTTTCATATCTCTTGTAATAATTGCTTTTGCAGGATATCTAATTGTA
The DNA here is from genome assembly GCA_964611015.1 of uncultured Muribaculaceae bacterium. Lineage (GTDB taxonomy): Bacteria > Bacillota_I > Bacilli_A > RF39 > UBA660 > Onthocola_B. The sequence goes on along the minus strand of CAZSXH010000001.1, from coordinate 16,559 downwards.
AAATTAGTATATGCCTTTTCAAAGTCTGAATTACTTTGAATAAGTGTATAACCTTTTGTTGTTTTAACACTTGCATATGTCTTTAATATTGAAGTTTCAGATGGTTTATCAAAACCATCTTCATCTTTAATATTTTTAATACTAATTATCTCAATTAACTTATTATATTTACCTGCATTTTTTATAATATTACTCATGATATTAGATTCCTTGAGTGCATATCAAGTATAGATTGAACAACCCTATTAACATTATTGTTATCAACATAATAAGCCCTTGTATCATACATATCTTGGCATAAGACATATACCACAATAACTAAATCATTATATTTCTCAATAGTTTTGTCATCTAATCCTGTATTATTCTTAATATAATCAATAGCAACCTTTTTTATTGTTTCAAGATATTTTTTATCTTCATCTGAAATATCAGATAATCGTAAATAGTCTTTTATACTATCTACTGTTATTTCACTAACTTTAGTAATCATAACTATTCCTCCTTTCATGGAGTCGCCTGAACAATCTAAATTACTTACTCGTTGTTTTCGTTTTCATCTTTTGGTTCTTCACCATCATTTTCATTTGGTGTTGTACCATCTTCATCTTCATTTTTTGGTGGTTGTTCACCATTATCTAAATTATCTTTATTATCATCAGAATTTTCTTCTAATTTAACTTTTAACTCTTCTTCTAATTCAGCAATTTTATCATTTAAAGTTTGAATTTCACTATCTTTATCACTTAACTGTTTAGTTAAATCTTTAATAGTTTTCTCCATTTCTTTATTTGTCATTGCTTTTTCAGAATAAGGTGAAATAAATCCTGCACTTTCAAGAGCAGAAGCCAATGATTTATCTTTTATATCAATGACTTTGCCCTTTGATGCAGATATCTCACTATTAGCAAATCCTTTATTTACTAGATACATAAGTTACCTCCTAGTTTGTTTTTGCTTTGATAGTTAGTTTAGATAATTTTTGAAGATGTTCAATTTTAGCATCGCACTCTAACCAAGCAACTACACCTGTTGCATGTTGAGTAGCATATTTTTCTCTTAAAACTTGAATTTCAAGAGATTTAGATGTTTTTAAAGCAATACCACTAAAGTTACCAAATGTGATTGGAGATTTACCTTCTGCAATTCCCTCTTTATTATCAGAAACATAAACAGGATATCCTAGAACCATACCATCAAATTCACCTGTTGGGTCTGGTACAAATATTGGTCTATCATTACCATCTTTCATGGTTTCAAGAACTGTTTGAGTGTCTTGATTCATAACCCAAATAGAACCTTTTCTGAATGATTGAATAACTTTATTTTTAACTTTTACTAAATCATCATAAGAAATAACACCTGCTACTTCTGATTCAACTGTTTGTGAAGCAGGAATACCACTACATCCAGTAATCTTACCATCAGTACCATTTAATACTTCACCCTCTAGGAATAATTTTACATATTCAGCAATGATATTAATAACAACATTTACTAAATCGATATCAGTATTATTTACTAAAGAATTACCGATTTTTGCTAATGCACCAATTAAGTAATCTTTTAAAGTTACTGATGAAAATTTACCTGCTTTTTCAACTAATTCTGTAAAATCTTCACCATATGCAACTGTGATGTCATCTCCATTATTAGCACCATAAACAGGGATTTCCAAATTTCCTTTAGTATTATATTTAGTTGCTTTATCTAGGATAGGTGACATATTATGAGCAGTCATAATGATTTTATTAGCAATTGTTGTTGGAACAATTACACCATTACTACCTGTTGTAAATTGACTACCTGTTTCAGACCTTTCTTCATTTAATACTTCATTTCTGATAAATTTAGCAAAGTTTTCAATATCCCTTTGTTCAATTTCTAATGCTCTTTTTTCTTCATCCATGTTTTCTTCCTCCTTTTTTTTATCTTCTTCTTTCTTTTCATCATCAACTAATTCTCTACTTGATTCAAATGCTTCCATAGTTTTATTGATTGCTTCTATTTCTGACTTTAATTCATCAAATAGTTTTTGTTCATCTTCTGTAAATGCTCTTTCTTCTGCCTTTACATCGTTTAGTAACTTATCCATTTCTGTTACTTTTTCATTTTTTTGTTCTTCTAAACTTTTCTTATTCATTTTACTTTCCTCCTTTAAGTTCTTTTAGAACATTCTCATAACTTGAGTAATCTATTTTTTTACCATCCACTTTTGGTGGTTGTTCAGGCACTTCCTCATCTGACCTTATTTCCTTATAACCCCCACGAACAACTTTAACTTGATTATTACTATCAATATTAACTGTTCCATCAGTTATTGAATAAGGCATCTTATACAATTGACTACCATCTTGAATTGTTCCATAAACAAATTCATCATCGTAATCTTCTAACCAACCATCTTTAAATAGTTGCCTATAAGCACTATTTAAAACTTCCCTCTTTTGTGATGCAGTCATATCACTAAAATTTGGGGTTGTTTCTTCATCTTCTTTTTCATAAGAAAAAGAGTCATTTTCAAACTCTTCATCTCTATATTCTACAACAGTTGGGTTTCCATCTCGTAATTCTATGCTAGTGCCTATATAAGCAGGTATCTTTTTATCATCAATAATTGATACTTCAAATAAATCAATATCTCTTACACTTCTTTCTCTTAAACCATTGTTATTAACAACTTCTTCATCCTTATTACAGGCAAATCCAAATGACCAACCTCTTAACTTTTTCTTTTTGGCTTTATCTATAACATCAGCATCTGTTATTTCAACAATGGCTCTTAAACCTATATTATCTTCATAAAGTTTAGCACTACCATTTTTGGTATTGGCTAATTCTTTATCATAATCATGGTTAAGGAGAACTTTAACTGCTTCATTTTTTTCTAATGCTCTACGAAATACAGATGGCATTATTTTTTCAATAAATTGCCCTCGTTTATCGTAAAGAATTTTAGAAAACCTATCTACTGCATTTACATATCCATCAATGATAACCTTATCATTTCTTACTTCGATTTTCATTGTTCTCACCTCCTCCTTTTTCTATGTTCATTACTGAACCTGTGTTAGGTGTATAATATTTTTTAGTTTTAACATCATATAAGACATTTGCTAAATTCATACTTACAACATCTAATCCATCAATTGAATCATAATCTTCTGCATATCTAATTTCATTTTTTGTCATCCATCCTGTATCAGATGCTATTTTATATGCTTCATATCTTTCTTTTAATGAACCTCTTGTAATCTTCTTCGTATCGAAAGCAAAATAATAAGAATCTTTTTCACTTTCTAACAAGAAATGATTATTTAATTCAGTTTCAATTGCACTTATAATTGGCATTACTGCATCTTTGATGGTGTCATTATAATTAGAAGATATGTGAAATACATCATTGATATCTTCTTTTAAGGTTTTCTTTCTTTCATTCATTTGTAATTCAACTGATGAACTTGCACCCTCTTTGAAATCAATGCCATCATTTAATACAATTACATTTTCTTCATTATTGCCACCATAATATTTATTCCAAGCATCTTTTAATAACTTAATTTCATCTTTTCCTAATTTTCTAGTAGCAGTAAGAAATCCTTTTTTTGCACCACCTTTTTTAACAAGCCCTAATTCATACATTATAGTTGTAAAAGCAGTTTCAATTGAATTTGATATTTCTTCAATAGCACTTGTTCCTTTATAACCACATGTGGTATTTCTTACAATTGTTAAAAAATCATACATTTCATAATCTTTACCATAAACATTATATTTAACATCTTTAAATATTGGGTCATAATTAGATTGAAAAGAAATATAATCAGGTTCAACATATCTTAAAGATTTAAATTCGTTTCTATCTTTTTCAATATAAACATAAGCACCTTTTTCAGTAAGATAATCATATGCTATTGATTTTTTTAAATTAAATGGATTAAGCAAATCTCCAGTTTGAATATTCAAGATTTTTAATCTAACATCATCTTTTACTTCAACAACTGTTTCTATTCCATTTTCATCTGTTACATACTTATACATTTTAATTGGTAAAATGGCGACCGAATTTGAAATCCTATCAACTGCACTAGAAATAGCAGGTATTGACAATGCTTTTTCTTTTGTTATTTTTTCGCCTCTTAACAAACTTTTTAAAAGTAAGTCTTGTGGTGAATCATTACTTGATTCTGTTGTATTTTCATCTGTTACTTCAACTTCTTTTTCTTCTTCTCGTTTTAAAATCTTATCAAAAATAGACATTGTTATACCTCCTTTCTATAACACGAAAAAAACAAACATTTCTGTTTGCTTTCTTTTATACTTATCTACTATACATTATATCATTAATAGAGTGTGAAAAGTGTGAAAGTTATGCAACCTGAACAAAAAAGTTTCCATTTTCAAGAAATACTTCTTGTTGTAATAAGTAAATACTATTAATAAGGGCTACTACCATATCTATTTTACCATTTGATTTTTTCTTATTAACATATCTATTCATATTTGTATCATAAACACATCTTGCATTTTGAAAATTAATTTCCAATAATTTGTTTTCTTCATACTTAAATTTACCATCCATGATTTTCTCGTACAATAATTTTGTAGGTGGATGAAGTGTATCAGAGTGTTGCCTAATTTGTACTGTATTATATTTTTCATCCCATTTTTGAGCAGATGATAAAGCATTATATCTATCATAACCAATTGCCATAACAGTTACATCATATTTACTTTCAATTGCAAAAACAAAATCTTCTATAACTTTATAATCAACAGTTCTATCACCACAAGCGATACATTTCATGGCATTTATAAATTCATTATAATTTAGTTTTTCAAATTGATTCTTTTCTTCTATTCTACCCTCTGGTATAAATGATATCGCTTCTGCTAATATTACATCATCATCATTACTCGCCATTGCAACTGAACAGTTATCATTTGACATAGACAAATCGACACCAATATAAACTTCTTTACCTCCCCACTCGATTTTATCGACTTTGCATTTTTGTACTTCTGTTACATCTATAAAACTTTCAGTACCTGCACCTTGATATATAATATTACAATGCTTTGTTAAAAAGTTTTCTCTTTTACTTTCCATCTCGATTGCTTTATTTCTTTTAGAAATTAAATCTTTATATATCTTTTCTACTTCAATTGCTAGAGGGTTAGATTGTAAAATAATATTATCATCAGTAGTCCAGTTTTTAGTTTCATCAGGTTCATATAATAATGCAAATACTGTTTCATCGGGTACAGGCAAAGTATTATCCAATACCTTTTTAGCATAACTTACTTCTGTTTCCATAGGATTATCAACAGTTGGGTATTTGGTTGATATTATGAAACCTAATTTGTTTATAACTAACAATTGCCCCGACCTCATCGCCTCTATTGGGTAGTCACTAGGCAATGCACCTACTTCATCAGCAACAAAAACATTTGGTTCTTTACCATCCATTCTATCTTTAGAATAATTTAATGGTGTATATATTGATTCTGTTAAAGTATGCCTTATGCAATCTCTTAATATTTTAAATTCACCATCTTCAAAAACTTCTGTATTTGCTTTTATAAGTGGTTCCAATGCTTTCTTAATTTCTTTTGCCAATGCACCATCTGGAGCAACTGAATAAAATTGTGAATATCTAGGTTCTAAATAAAATAATAGTAGAACCATAAGTGCAACTATAAATGTTTTACCATTCTTTCTACATATTTCCAATATTATTGTTTCATATCTTCTCCTAGTTTTATCATCACGATAAACTGTACATAAACTAGCAACAATTATTAACCATTGATATCCTGCAAGTGCATCATAAATCTTTTTACCAACCTTGATACCTTTTGCCATTACTAATATTTTAAGTATCTTATCAATTTTTTTTATTCTACTAACATTTATAACATACTTACTAGATTTATCATCTGCAATATCTAAAAATATCTTACATTGCTTTTTTACATATTTAGGAGGTATAAACTTCTTTTCACCATTTAGTTCATAAAATAATGGTGGTGGTTTGATTGTTCCATCAACTATTTGTTTTGCATAAATATAACTTGGATGATTCTCTATTACATTATTCTTCATTGTCATCATCTTCATCATTCAAAATATCCATTAATGTTTTTTTCTTGGTTGGTTGTGTATTAATAGATATTTTGGCTCTTGCCTGTGGTGATAATGACAACTCATTACAACATCTAAAAAAGTCTTTAGAATACATATCTCTAACAGACTTTAGATTTATTATAGTTTTAGCATCTAAACTATACCCTTTTTTATTCTTATTATTTTTATCAACATAATCATATTCCCCTGCACTATTTATTTCCTTTTCTATGCTTTCAAGTCTTTCAATAGTGATAGCAGTTTGATTTAATAAGTATGTATCTAAATTACTCAATATATCAGGGTTCAAGTTATTAAGAATATCTTTGAAAATTGCTTTTTGTCTTTTAGTAAGATAAGAAAAAGGTTTTATCTTATCATTATTATCTCTTAACTTTTTTTCTTTTTTTTCTCTTGTTTTTCTTTCTTGCTTACTCATTTTTTGTGAGTTAGTATCAATTGCTTTTGCTGGTCTTGCCATCTCTTATCACCTCCAAACTTATCAACAATTGATGGAAATTTTTCATTTTGGGCATTTTTCACACTTTTAGGTGGCAGGTAGGTTTTGAAACATCTAAAAAAATCCAAATTAAAAGGCAGGGGGGATGGTTAATGAGCCGACCTCTTGCCTTATTTTTTCAAAATCACAGTTGAAATCTATAAGTTTATATAAAATATTTCTAGGAATAACATCATTGTCTGCTAACTTATGATGATAACAACACAAAGTTATTAAATTATCATCATCTAATCGCTTACTAAAATCTTCTTCTAGTGGTGTTATATGATGAACTTCTAACTTATTAAAGTTAAAAACATGAGTTGTTTCATAAATGTTTGCTAGGCAACATCTACACAAATGTTTATCTCTTTCTCTTATATCTTCACTTTTCTTATGCCATTTATAAGTTTTTCTAAACTTATCTGCATCTGTTAAACCTCTTACTTGCCTATTCTTATAACAAGTCTTGTTAAAATCGTGTATCTTTCCACATCTACCACAACTTTTTAACATGAAAAACATCTCCTTATTTTAAAACAAAGCATAGCACCTTTTTCTATGCTTATATGAGAGTATAAAGGAGATTATAGAACTGAAAAGAAAATAAAGGTGCTATAAAGTTTTATTATACTCTCATATAAACATGAAAAAAGACAACTTGATTGTTGCCTTGCTTATATACTTCTATAACTACATTATATCATCAATTGATTGTGAAAAATGTGAAAGTTTTATAGCAAAATCTAATATATTTAATTCATTTTTATTCTTTTTTTGTGTTTTTTTAATATTTTGATTTTTATTTAATTTATTTTGACAATTAGAACATAAACACTTACCATTTATACCTTTTAAATAATCAAAATTGCCACATTCATCACATTTATCCTTAAACTTTTTCATTTCTTATGGTGCTATTCCATTGTCCCATTCATAATAATCACCACTTGCAATTGCTTTTTCTGGAGTTTTATTACCAAACATATAATTTTTTACCCATTTTTTATATTTTTTGCCTAACAATTTTCTTACCATTTGGTCTATTACCCATGCCTTATGATGCGAACCATCAATTTGTGAATATTGATATGCAATATCTAATGCTTTTTTTATTCTTTTATCTTTTTGTTCTAATTCTGATATATAATCTAATAATAAATTCAATTGTTGATTGGTTAAATGATAATTATTTAATGTGATTCTTTCAGACCTTTCTCTCATATGTTTTATCAAAGATTTTACTTCTTTATTCATTGTTTTCATCATATCACTTCTTTCTAAATACCACTAACATAATATGGTTGCCTAAATGCTCTAAATCTCTTTTTTAATTCTTCATCAAACACTAATTCTTCATTATCATCTATTGAAATAAAATAAATCTTTCTTTTACTTTTATTCCCTTTTGGTGTTGTATATGGTTCAATTCTATATTTTATTTGATAAATAGTATCATTATTAAACAATTTACACTGCCACATTAAGTAACCATCCTCGATACCTACACAAAAATCTTTAATATCTTCACATGATATATATTTTTGATACTTCATTATAATATTTCCTCCTTAAAAGCATATTGACTAATTAAATTATCAGCAAATCTTATATTACATGGCTGTACTTCTTCTATTGTTCCATCTACAAATTCAACTAATCCGACAGTATACCATAGTTGCCCACCTTTATCACCTATAATACTCATTGATGGTGCTAATGGTTTTGCATATTCTACCCATTTATGAAATAATGCTTTTTTACCATTAACATAGCATGGTCTATATTCAGAAGTTTTAATAGTAATATCATTCATTTAATTCACTTCCTTTGCTTTTAAATTTCAAATCATTTATGTTATATTTGTTAATTACTAACTTACCATTTTTATCAATATGTTTAATAACTAAAGCATCTACTTGTTCTTCATTACCATAAGCATAACTGCATTCTTCAACTATACTTAAAATATCAGTTATTTCTTGGTCTTTATAAAATATTCTAAAATCTTCATAATTTTTCACTTTACTCTTCCCCCAAATCTAATTCAATACCATCAAGGTTTCCACTTAATTTGTTACAACAATGAGTAATAATGTTTCCATAGTCTTTTAATAATTTATCGCCATTAAAACTTTCACTATGTAAAAAACTTAAAACTCTACTAACACTATTGATACGATATTCTAAAAGTTTAATTCTTATTTCATTATCTATTTTTTGAACTTGTTTAATATGTTCATCTTGTACACTTCTTTTATTTTCTATTTCTTCATAAAAACTTAATAAATGTCCTTTATTAAAATCCATCTCTACCACCTCTTTCTTACCTATACGAATTTTACTAAATGACTTAATTCTGTTAAATTCACTTTTTAATGCTAAAATTTTAATTTTCCCTAGATTTTATAATCAATTTCCTATAATCAGGAAACCATTATTTTTCTATTCAATTTACAATTCTTCATTTTGTAAAATTAATAGATTTTAAGTTAAGTGATATGCTAGTGCATACCACCACTTATATATCTGTCTTTCTGTTCTGAAATATCAATACCAATTGTTACATTCAATGGCAATTCATGAATTTCATCTAATACAATATTTAATGGCTTTTTAATTTGTTTTTTCTTTTTTCTTGGTTTGAATTGTGCTTGTGCGAATGCTAATCCAACAAGTTTTATATTACTTATCTTTAATGTATATAAATTTTCTTCATTTATTGGAAAAATACCAAATGTATATAAATAACAATTTCTTCTGCCTTTCATGGCTTTAGTTAATTCAATATTATTATGTATTGGTTTTAATTGCCCACCTAAACTATTATCACTTACATAATTCATATTTAACTACCCAAATAAAAACTCTTTCTTTTATCGTTTTTATCATTATCATCCCAACAAATATATATTAATGTAACTCTTTCGCTTGAATGATTTAACATCTCTTTTAAACCAATAATATCTCCAGTTTCTTCATAATATCTTCTAGCAAAATATTTTCTTAATGAATGACAACCAACAGGATAAGAAACTTTTACTTCTTCTGCTAATTCTTTAATAATTTGCCATGCCCTTTGTCTAGTTAAAGGTTTATTCATGCCTTTTCTACTCTTAAATAAATATTCACCATCAATTAAGTTATTTCTATTAATATAATTCATGATATCCTTGTATAGTGATGGATGCAATTCAAATGATTGCTCCTTATTAGTTTTAAATTCTCTAATATAAATACCACCATTTTTAAAATAATCTACTTTTAATTGAATTATATCTTCAATTCTAAATGCTAGATTCATACCAATAACTAAAATCATATAGTTTCTATCCCACAGATATTGTTGTTCTTTATTGCTTTCTTCTTCTGCTTTATTTCTTCTTTTTTTACATATAACAAGCATATTATTAATATCATTTTCTTTAAATGGTTTAACAGTCTTTCGACCAAAGTTAATTCTGTATCTTCTAGCCATTAAAATCACCATTTACCATTTATTTTGATATTATAATCATCAATTCTTTTAAATACTTCATCTGCAGATAAATTACCAACTACACAATCAAATTCTTTTTCATAATCAGTTAATAAACCTTGTATTTCAAGTTTATCTTCTTTGTAACCAAAAGTTCCAACACCCTCAACAATTGATATTACTGTATTAACAATACTAGGAACTGCAATTTGCCAACTTTCAACAAACTTGCCATCATAATCATTTTTAAAACAATGATTATAAAATTCATAAGGTATTTGCTTATCATCTAACATAACTTTTAATTTAAATATTTCGTTACAATTACATTTCATTATTTGCATCCTCCTTAAATAAACTTTCATACCATCTTTCATGATATAGATTTAAATTTTTCAATTTTTCTATACCTGCTTCTGTTATTTCTGTTATCCATACTTTTAATGAGTTTCCATAATCTATACCTGTTTCATATTCTATATCATGAAATGGTTCTGCCAACCATTTTTTCAATAAACCTTGCTTTATTAAATTTTTGCAATGTTTATTCACTTGATAAATCGATGTATTCAAATGTTGTGCTATAAGTTGTTTAGGTATCCAATAACTTCCAATTATTTCTATATTACCGAAAGCATATAAAACTTCTAATTCACTCACTTTTTTATACTTCATTTATCCCTCCAAAATATCATAGGTAGAATTATCAACAATAATTTCATGAACATCTTTAATTTTGATATGTACCATATCCTTTTTTATAATTTTATTTTCTGCTTTATTGAAAGGATGCTTCTCTTTAACTTCAATTGATAATTTTTTTAAATTATACTTATTTATTAATTCTTTTGTGGCTTTTAACCAATTTATATATTCTTTATCATTAATCATTGTTATCGTCCTCCTTAAATAAACTTTCTTGATAACTTAAACTTATACCTAACACTTCATAACTTTCTCTAAAATAATTTATAACAAATTTTCGTTGACTTTCTGATATTAAAGATAACTCTTTTTCAGTATCTCCTTTATAACTACCATAAGGGCATCCCATACATCCTGTTCTTTTGATATATTTATAGACTTTTGGTAATTCAATATTATATTTAATATAGATTTCATCTAATAATTCATCAGATAAATCATGTATAGGAGTAAATTTACCATCTTTGGTGAAGCAACTTTTATATTGTGCTTTTCTTAATGCACCCTCATCACTACGAATACCTAGAATAGGTTTTAATCCACTTTCTTTTTCAAAATCATGGATGGTTTTCTTTTTTAAATAATAACAACATTTTGGACTAACTCTATGTAATTTGCCTGATAATAACAATTCCCTTGCTTTTTTATTAAGAGAAAAACTGGAACTATGAATTTTACCATCATTACCGATAAACTTTCTACTCTCGATTCTCTCCATTAAACTTTTTGAACGACTCCCTTTTTGGTATCTATCTATAAAGTCATCTTGAATTTTAGAAAAACATGGAGAACCATATTTTTCTTTTATTTCAAACGGTTTCATTTTAGGAATTAAAACAATATCGCTATTTTTTATTATTCTTTTTAAGATTTCATGATGTTCCATATATGTATTGATACCTACAATTTTAATATCATCTCTTTTAAGATAATCTTTTATAAACCAATACAAGAAATGGCTATCTTTACCTCCTGAATAAGATAAATAGTATGTATTGGGTTTTATCTTATCAAACTTGCTTTTTAAATCAATTAAATATAACTCAACATCAAACATTATCTCACCTAAATATCTAATTTCATTTGGTTTGGGTCAACTTCTTCTTGTGGAAAATATTTAAGCAAATCTAATGGTGTATCTGTTGGAATATCATGAGTTTCCATATAATCTTTAACCTGTAAGTATAATTCTTGTTGATTTTTTCTTAACTTAAATAACTTCTTTATTGCTTTTTCGATGTAAATTGGAACATTATAGTATTCTTTTTCTTTATTATCCATGATTAACACTCCCTTTCTTGATATGTTTTTAGAACTTCTTCAAATTCTTTTTTTGTTTCAATCAAATTACACAAATAATATATAGAGGCACTTTTATCAAATACCATTACTTTTTTATAATTTTTTTCTGTATATTTTCTATCTTTTACATATATTGTTACTTCATTTTTTCTTGGTATAACAAGTAACTCTATATTTCTTAACAATGCAATTGTTCTAAAACATTTTATAAGTGCATTTGTTAAGTAGTTATTAATAATTTTTTCAAACATTACTTATACCTCCAGTATCTTTCACACTTTTCATCTTGAAAAAATTCATTAATGGGTAATTGTGAACATCTATAATCATTTAACATTTCCTTAACTTCAAATATGAACCATATAGCACCTATTGCTATTAAAATTATTGTTATAATTCCTAAAACACTTAATATTTTTTCTAATTTATTCATAATGTCTCCTAAAATGGTATCTTTGTACCAATTACATCTATAATTTGAATATCAGGATTGTTTTTATGAACTAAATTGTCATCATAAGTGTTTAGGTAGTATTCTAATTTAGTATCAATGCTAGAATTATAATTCATAATAATTTCAGGTTCTGTTTGATTGGGCATTTTTAATTTAATTGCAACATCCAACCCCTCTTTTTTCATATTGAGAAAGAAATTTTTTAATTCTTCTTTGGTTAATTTTTCATTATCCATTGTTCTTCACCTCTTTTGGTTTTATATAAGTGATTCCTTTACCATTTTTATCTCTTGAAGTAAATGCAACAGTGCATAATTTACTTTTTGCTTTGAAATATTGTTGTTTTCCTTTATAATCTAACTTTGATAATTCCTTATCGCTAATGTTTGTTACCTTTAATAACTTATCTATTTTCTTTTGTCTTTTAATTGCATCATTAATCATTTGATTTACCCTCCTTTGCAATTCTTTCTAGTTGTCTGATTACCTTATTTTTCATAATTTCATTAATTTCTTTGGATGAAATATTGTAATATAGTTGTATTTGTTTTAGCATCACCATTACATCTGCAATTTCTTCTTTAATATTTGCAGTTTCATCAATTGGACTTGTTCCTTGAAGTGGTGCTACTATTTTGCTACATAAATTAACGATTAAATCTATTGGATTCCTTTTTCTTTCTTCATAAATTACAACTGCTTCATTTAATTCAAATATTTCACTTTGAAAATATTTGAGTTGCTTTTTTATTCCATAATAGTTAATTATTTTTCTTAATTTTTCGTTCATATTGCATAATTCCTTTCATTTTTTAGTGTAATAAATAAATTAATCATAAATTTATCTCTATTGTTTCTGTAATAAATACCTTTATATACATTCAAATCAAATCTATAACCATCAAGAAAAAACTGACTAGGTTCTATATCTTGATAATTTGGAACACCATTTTTTATTTCATATTTAATCTTTATTTGACCATATACAAATTTAAATTCTTTAGAAGTTGGTAATTCTTCTTCATAAATACCATCTTTCATTTGATTTTGATGTTCAAATAATAGATACTTATATGCTTGAGGGCAGTACTTTTTTAATGCTCTCATTTTTTTATTAAATTGATTGGTGGTATCACAAAATGATGGATTAAAATTATTGTTGTATGGTTTTGGCATCAACATCACCATCCTTATTAAGTCCTTTGCCTAAAATATTTTTTAGTCTTTCTTCTTGACCTGCTTCTGCACATAATAATCTTTTATCTACATATTCATAAGCATCTTTGATAATATTAAATAACTTGTTTACTTCCTTATCAAATTTAATAACAATATTTGATAGTTCTTGGTTCTCCTTTTCAAGTCTTGCTATCTTTTGAGCAGTTTCAATGCTTAATATTTCACCATTCATAGCCCACCTCTTTGAGATGCCTTTTTCTTTTGTCTATTTCTTTTTTTTCTTCGTGCATCTCTTTCTTCCATTTTTTTTATTTCAAGTTTTAACTTATCTATTTCTGCATCTCTACCTACAATGTCATATTTAGTACCAATCCAACTAATTATTAAAATGGCTACCACTATCAATACAAGAGTTGCAAATATAAAATCAAATATTGTCATTTATTCACACCCTCTTTTGAATGATTTTTTAAATAATTTTTTAAACGATAGTAAGGTGTTGACCTATCAGTTATCATTTTTTTTGCGATATCATCCCATGTTTTACCATTTAAAAACCTTTCACGAATAATAATCCTTATTTCTTCTTCATCAACAGTAGTAAGAAAATCTTCTATTTTGTGTGCCTCATCTATTAATGATTCTTTTTTATTATCTATTTTTGTTTTTAACTGGGCTAACTTAATACCAATTCTTTCAGTTGGACTACTATTACCACTTATGGTGGTTGGCATACCTGTTACTTTAGAAGAACCGATTATGGTTGTTTCCAATTCTTCAACAGTATCTTCCAGTTGTTTTATCTCAATCTTGATATTATGATATTTAGATAATTCTTTAATTGTCATTATTGCCACCACCTAACATTTCATTTCTATTTTTATTTAATTTGTTATACTTTTTAACATCGTACATAGTACGAACTCCAAAGTTAAACCAATTTTCAAGTATTTGTAAACCATAATCTAAAGGACTATCAATTGGTGCTTCTTCATTTTCAAAATCAAAATTCATAACATTCCTATCATAAGGAATCATTAAAGCATTATTGATAACTTCTAAATCCATGCCATTATTTAGATAATTCAATATTTGGTTTTGAATTTGAATATTAGTTATTTCATGGCGATTAAATAATTCCCCAATGGAAGTATCAGATAAATTGAAGTCTGCATCGCTAACACTAGCACTAACACTTTCTTTATCTCTATTATCTATATCTCTATACTCTATACTCTTATCTCTATACTCTTGTCGGACATTGTCCTCTACATTGTCCTCTACATTATCTTTGTTACCTTTTGTTACATCAATGTTACATTGTAACAACTTCTTCTTTTCACGATATAGTCTTTTTTGTTGTGCAAACTTTGTTTCACTACCGACCATATCATCATAATTAGAAATTTTAAGAACACCCTCATTTTCTTCTTCATATATCAATCCAAGTTTTCTATATAAATTCATTGCAACATTGACTGTATCAATATCAAAGTATTTACAATCACGAACAATTTTATCTGCATTATAAGGGACTAATAATTCGCCTATTTTACTTTCTAATCTTCCATCATTATTCGCAGTATTAAGGCATAACATTTGATATAAAACAACATATTCACATCCATTTTTTTGTGATAATAGAAAATCAATATCTTCTCTGCTAAAAAAGTTTGTTTTAAGTTTTATCCAGTAAAACCTTTTGTTGCTTTCCATATAAATCACTTCCTAATCTGCTTTATTTGTTTAATTAGTGATTTAATACAAGCCACAATTAAAGTAATTAAAATAAATCCCCCTAAAATTACTAAAATCAATAAAAATATAAATAACATCAACCACACAATAACTGGTAGTTCAATTTCCATAAAATTTATAAAACCTAACATTACTCACCCTCCTGTTCTTGAATATCTTTAATAAGATGGTAAACTGCAATTCTAGTTATATGACCATACCTATTTTTAACTTCTACTAATTCGGTTTCTATTTCAAAACCTCGTTCCTTTAAAACATAAATAATTCCTGATAATCTAGTTGCCCCATATCTTTTGATTGCTTCCATTGAAGTAATTGATTTATATTTTCTTAAATGGTGAATAATCTCTGATGTTTGACTTTTCTTTTTAGCCATTATTTATCACCATCCTTATCACAAATATAAAATTTATCTCCCTCTTTGGTATATGTTGCTTTAATACCATAACCTTGAGAGGCACATTCTTTAGATACTTTTTCAATATGTTCTTCCATATCATTTTCAAGAATATTTGATAAAATAATAAGAATCACAAGAACAATGCAAATAAAAATTGCTAGTGGATGTTCACTAATATATCTTTTAACTTTATTAATCATGCTGAACCTCCTTAATTCCTAAATATTGATAAAACAATTCAGGGTAAATAAGGTAGTTCCATCTTTCTTTAACCTTAACTGCAGTACCAAATGGCAATCTGCCAGTTTGTAATCCCACTCTTATAAATTGTGGTGATTTATGCATCAATTTTGATGCTTCTTTAATAGTTATCTTTTTCATAAAAAATCCTTTCTTATAATTTGTTTTTTGTTTTTTAGTTTTGAGCGACTAAAATTGAGTTTTCTTAACTTTTTCTGTAAAAAAATATTTTGAAATTTCATCAGGGTTAATATTTAAAACTTTAACCATCTTCATAATTTCAGTTTGATTAAATGGAACAATATTTTTTAGTTTCTTGTATAATGAATAATACGAAATTCCTATTGCTTTAGCAAAAGTCTTTTTATTATATGTCTTATACTCATTATCTTTACTATCAAAATATTTTGTTGTTTC